>JBBRFP010000081.1:0-7344 GCA_038241465.1 Cytophagales bacterium
GCCTTTTTGTATGCTTGCGCAAGTGTCACCATGAACTTTGACTTTTCCTTTTTATCAAACGCCAGCCTGGTGTCACAAATCTTTTTGTTCTGACTGATCTCCGCACAAGGCAATGTAAACAAATAGTCAGTTCCATTGAGCAATATTCTGTTGCGGTGTATCCAGCCCTTTTTAATGAAGTTTACATCATTGTAAAAAACAAATAGATCCACAGCCTGAATCAATTGGAAATATCCTATGTAGGGGAATACGTAGGGTTGCATGATGGCTATGCGAGACATCTAGTTATTTTGAGCTCGTAACAAAAGTCTTACGATAAAGTCGATATCGGTCCTCTCCAATTCAAAGTAAAGAGGCAGACACAGAATGCGTTTAGACACCGACTCGCTGACCGGCATTGCCTTTTTATCCGCATATGAAATAGTGTTAAGAGAGGGGTAAAAATAACGACGGGGATAAATCCAACTGTCGTTTAACATCTCCACTGATTTCAAAAGCTGCTCTTCGGTTTTAAAAATGACCGGATAATACGCATAATTAAATTCGCTGTCCTTATTGATCGTAATCGTTTGATGACGCAACGACTTTAATTGCTTCGTATAATATAAGCTAAGTTCCTTACGCTTGGCCAGCAGACTGTCAACATATTTTAAGTTAACTAGTCCCATGGCCGCATGCAGCTCCGAGTTCTTGCCATTGATTCCCACCTCGGCGTAGTCAACTGGTCCGATGTGTCCAAAGTTTCTCATGAACGACATTTTCTTTAGTAGCTCAGGAGAATTTGTAATGACCGCGCCGCCCTCCGCAGTATGAAAGATCTTGGTGGCGTGAAAGCTAACGGTGCTAATGTCGCCGTAACCAAAAACCGATTTCCCTTTGTAGGTTGTCCCAAAGCAATGAGCTGCATCATAAATCACCCTCAAATTATTTTTGTCGGCAATCTTTTGAATAGCATCGATGTCGCAGGGATTTCCAAAAACGTGCGTTGCTAAAATAGCTGTTGTCTTTTTTGTAATTACCTTTTCAATCGCCTCGGGACTAATATTTAACGAAAGGGGATCAATGTCGGCAAACACAGGAGTACAATTCTCCCAGACTATACTGGAAGTCGTAGCAACGTACGAAAAAGGAGTTGTAATGATCTCACCCTTAAGATCAAGTGCTTTGATTGCAATCTGAATTGCGATCGTGCCATTGCTCAGAAAAAGTAAGTGATTCAGTTTCAAATACTCCTTCAACCTCAGCTCAAGATCATTGACAAGGGGCCCATTGTTTGTGATCCATCCTCGCTTCCAAATTTCTTCTAGATACGAAGAGTATTCTTCAAAGGGAGGAAAAAATGGCTTTGTTACATTGATCATTAATGAGTCGTTTTAGATAAACACGATATCTGCGTCAATTTGCCCGAGGCTAAGCACCTCTGGTAATCTGGAGAAGCAAAATATTGAGGTACTCGCTGAATTTTTGCGCGCCCGCGCTGTTCAAATGGTCGTCATTCTTAAAATCATGAACATTGAACCGCGGATCCGACTCGAAATCATAAAACACGATGCCGGACGAATGACGTAAGCTATCAATGAATTGGTTCCGACGCTCTTTTCGTGCCTTATCCTGATTCACAACGTAAGTCCGGAATGCTGGAGTAGAAATCATAACTACACGAATTGCATTTTCTCGACAAAACTTAACGATAGCATTTATTTTTCCCTTGTTGAATGGCAGGTTTGCGGGAGAACTTTTTGCCTGGATACTAAACAGTCTTTCTTTTGATCCACTGGCAATCTTGATCGAATCATATTGTAAATCATCAAACGTTCCCGGAAAATCATTCTCAACGAAACCAAACTCATTGATGATATACTTATATTCTCCCGGTTTCAATGATGAACGAACAAAATTATTGAAAAATGAAGGATTGGAATAGTAAAGTGACAGCTTCTTTGCAATTGTCATCGGACCAATCTGTACACCATAGTACCTGTAATACCATGGCAAGCGGAAATAGTCCGCATCATTTTTCTGTTCCAGTGTATGGTAATCCATTTCGATTATCACGCACTTTAATTTTGTCATTGAAGTCGCGTACTTAAAAAAAAGAGCAGAATCCAATTGGACATCCTGATTGCCAAAGGCAAGGTTTGAACAAAGTATGTTTATGAACTTCGGATTTATCGCATTTTGATTATGCGAGGATCCGAGGATGATCACTTCAACATTGGAAATGTTATTCTTTAAATGTATCGACTTTATCTTGAATGAATTCGAAGAAGTAACAGAATACCATTCAAGAAATGCTACTCCAAGAATAAGCGGTGACAAAAAAATTAATACTCTTTTCAGAAATAGTTTCACCCTCAGAATTGAAAATAAATGAATTCCTGATCCTTACCTCCAAAATACAGTATAAAACCGACGATGGTATAATAAAAAGCCCAATGAAATGCTCTTGGCCATTTAATGCCCAAAAATTGAATCGCGTATTGATCCTCCCTACCTAGCCATTCAACCAAAAGGAAAAGACCAATAAGTCCAAAAAGTGTTTTTGGAAACAATGGTATTGAAAAAAAACTATTAGAGAATATCTCACCAATGTAGCGACCTGCTTCGCCTATACTTTCTGCTCGAAAAAATATCCACGCGAACACTGTTAATCCAAAAGTTATGCTGATACCCAGCGCTTCCCGGATTGTTGGCAGCAATCTGCCCTTTGCGACAATTTCCAGGTTGCTGCGGTTTCTATTCGATACCAACAAGGGCAGAAAATAAATAGCATTCAAAGCCCCCCAGATGATAAATGTCCAATTTGCCCCATGCCAAAAACCACTGACTAAAAAAATGATAAATGTATTTCTAACCTGTAGCCATTTTCCTCCTGTACTTCCACCGAGGGGGATGTATAAATAGTCACGGAACCAACTTGAAAGTGAGATGTGCCACCTTCTCCAAAATTCGGCAATATCTCTTGAGAAATATGGGAATGCAAAATTCCTAAGCAATTCTATGCCAAACAGACGTGCGGTTCCAAGGGCAATATCCGAATAGCCGGAAAAATCACCATAAATCTGGAAGGCAAATAGAACTGCTCCAATGACCAAAGTACTTCCCGAATAGTCCGATGAATGATCAAAGATTAAATTCGCATACTCAGCGCAATTATCGGCAATGACAATTTTCTTAAAAAGCCCCCACAAGATTTGACGAAGTCCATCCACTGCTCGGAGATAGTCAAATACTCTTTTCGATTGAATCTGTGGCAAAAGATGCGTTGCTCGCTCAATGGGTCCCGCCACAAGCAGAGGAAAAAAACTGACAAACACAGAATAATCAATAAAACTCCTGACCGGTTCTATTCTTCCTTTATAAACATCAATCACGTATGATAAGCCGTGGAATGTATAGAAAGATATTCCCACCGGAAGGATAACCCTGAGCGTCCAGTAGTTAACATGAATTCCAAGGGACGAAAGACCCGCTGCAAATGATTCAGCGAAAAAGTTGTAGTACTTGAAAATACCAAGGAATCCGAGATTAATGATGATGCTCGCCCAAAAAAATATCTTCTTTATACTATCGCTTTTAGCCTCCCTCATTCTGAGGCCTGTGATATAATCAAGCAGTGTCGAGAATATCAACAGGAAAAGAAAACGATAATCCCAGAAACTGTAAAAGAGATAGCTTGAGACTAGGAGAAGTACGTTTTGCAGTTTGAGATCATTTTTGGTTACAAACCAATAAAGTACAAAAACTACTAAAAAGAATAATCCAAAATCGATCGAATTAAAGAACACCTTAATTACTTAAGCATCAATTATCCTAAAACTATTTTCCCTTGACTTTGGCAAAACAAACGGTTTCTTCTGAATGAATTGTGTAATGACCAAGGAACAATTCATACCCAAGTCCAAGATCAATAATCCATTGTGGAATATTCACAAAGTCATCAAGACTATGATAGGTCGCGATTGCCAATTTGGGTCTGAATTTTCTGATTGTCTCGAGGGCGCCTTTGAGCGCAAATGACTCAGCACCCTCAATATCCATTTTGATAAAATCTACTTTAGTGAGGCCATGACCCGCAACAAAATCATCGATTGTTAGGGTTGTTGTTGAACCGGTCTGTCCCTCAAATGGTTGTGATTCTATCCTGCTACTGGGGCCCGCGTCCTTAAAATAAATCTGATTGTGTGAAGTGTTTGAGACGGGATATCGAATAAGTTCTATTCGCGATTGAAGTTCAGGATTCAGGTTCGTATTGATGTTAAACAGCTCTATGTTATTAGGAACAAATTCAAAAGAAAATACTTGCCCATCCTTACCGGCTTTAGAGGCGAAATACAGCGCCGTGTCCCCCCAACATCCGCCGACATCGAAAACAACATCTCCAGCATCTACCCCCACGATTTTCTTTCCATTCAATTTGTAGGCATACTGTTCGATTATAAAATCGATCGCAATACCTAATTCGTTGAAATAAAGACTGATATCATAACCGATCTCCTTCAGATCAAATTTATTGAGTATCAAATGGATAAAATGAGGATTATAGGTATCGCCATTTATCTTTAAAGCCTTTGCTCTTTCCAATCCCTTCCAGTACTCTTTATTATTAACCGGCAGTTTTACTTTAGTAAATCCCGCGATCCGGTACGCCATTAGTTTTACAATCAATTTCTTACTTTCGCTATTGACTGACTGATAGAGATTCTCAAGACGGGCCATATATTTTTCAAGACCGTCCAATTGAGTATTTACATTATCTGTATATCTCTTCTTCGTTTCAGGTCTGTTGTTAAATCCGGTTATTTTTTTAACAGGAATCTTAAGTTGGTTAATGATCGCGGAAAATGCATTCGGATATAATCTCCCAAAACGATGTTCGTCGAAATTATCCAACCCAAAATTATTGGATTGGCTTTGTAACAATTCAGCTGTTAACGCAGCTTTAAATAAGCTCATTCAATTGTGTTTTTTAGTCCATTCATAGTAAAGAGGTCGGATCATTCCAGGGAATTTACCCATCCATGCACCGTCTCGCTTCTTTTCAACACCTTCAATAAATACAATATCCTTTAATTGATGGAGCACTGCCGACCCGTTGCCTACCACCATGAGGTCAATCGTATAGATAATATCGTTTAGCGTATTAGCGGGTATCCTGCACGCAAATACATAGTCACCCGGGAAAAACTTTTCTGGACTAGAACAAGTGGCAAAAATTATACTGTCATCATTACCTTTGAAAAACAGATTCACATTGATCAGATCGTACTCTCTGCTCCCCGTCAACCGAATTTCGAACAGCAACTCATCTTCGATGCTAAAATTGCCAACAACTCCATTGTCGGAAATCGTAAGAGATTTCATGTCAATGCCATTCGCTTCCTTATTAATCGCAACGAACGACTTGATGCTCGATTTAGTATTAGCCATGTAGGAATAGATTACATCCTCAATGGCGCCCGCTTTTTCAATTCTTCCTTTATTGAGAAGAATTCCGGTACTACATAGCGACTTTACCGCGAGCATGTTATGACTTACAAAAATTACCGTCCTGCCCTCACCACTAACATCCTGCATTTTCCCCAGACACTTTTTCTGAAACTCTGCATCACCAACTGCCAACACTTCGTCAACAACAAGGATCTCCGGTTCCAGGTGCGCCGCCACCGCAAATGCAAGTCTAACGTACATTCCACTGCTATAGCGTTTAACGGGCGTATCAAGAAATTTTTCTACCTCAGCAAACGCCACAATTTCATCGAACTTTCTTTTGATCTCTGCCCGGCTCATGCCGAGAATGGCGCCGTTGAGATAAATATTTTCATTTCCTGTAAGCTCGGGGTGAAATCCTGTTCCCACCTCCAGCAAGCTTGCCACACGACCATTGATTCGAATTGATCCGGATGTCGGCTCGGTAATGCGGCTAAGGATTTTCAATAGGGTGCTCTTACCTGCTCCATTTCTTCCTATGATTCCAACTCTATCTCCCTGATTGATTTCAAAGTTGAGATCTTTCAATGCCCAAAATTCTTCGGTCGCAGGCACTGCAGATTTTCTCTTCCTGATCATTCCCTTAACGCTATTTGCAATAACATCGCGCAATGCGGTATATCTTCCGCCACCTGTCTCGTGGTTAATTATAAATTTCTTTGAGAGATCCTTAACGGTTATTATTGAATCGGGCATTTCGCGATTTCTAAGATTGATTAAATATTATCAGCAAATGATTTTTCTGTAGCCCGGAAATACCAAATCCCCATCACCAGAAAAACAAGTGTTACCAGACATGACATTAGTAATGTTGAAGTCGGAAAATTTGTTTCCCCCAGCAAACACCATCGAAATCCATCAATCACTCCCACCATTGGGTTACACGAATAAAGCAGCTTCCATTTTTCAGGAACAATACTACTGCTAAAACCTACAGGGGAAATATAAAGCCCGAACTGCACGACGAATGGAATAATATAACGGAAATCCCTGTACTTGACGTTGAGTGCAGTTAAGTATAGGCTGATTCCAAAAGATGCGGCAAATGCAAGGATAAGAAAAAAGGGCAGGAATACGATTTGCCATGAAGGCATGTATTGATAAAAAAGCATCATGAGCGCAAGCAAGCCAAATGAGATGGCAAAATCCACAAAGCTGGTAATGACCGAACTCGCTGGTAATATCATCCGTGGAAAATAGACTTTGGTAATAAGATTTGTATTACCAAGCAAGCTATTGCTTGCTTCCGAAAGACTATTGGCAAAAAACTGCCAAGGGAGCAAGGCTGCAAACACAAGGATGGAATAAGGCGCGCTGCCCTCAGAAGGAAGTTTAGCCACCTTGCTAAATACCACCGTAAATACAATCATCGTGAGCAAAGGACGGACGATAGACCATGCAGCTCCAATGACAGTCTGCTTATAACGGACTTTGATATCACGCCAGCTTAAGATGTAAAAGAGTTCCCGATAACGCCACAAGTCATTCCAATAATTTTTTCCCGCCAATCCGGGTTCAATGAGAACAGAGTATTTTGATTTTGAGTCAGCCATTATCTCACAGAAAAATTATTTTGAAAAGTAGTAACAATCGTGTCAAAAGAATACTTGTTAATTGTATCGCGCCCGTTTCTCCCATCCAGACCCATTGCCTTGGAGATAGAATCAGATAAACTTTTTATATCACCTACTACCGAAACAAACCCGTTCTTTCCGCTAGAAACCAGATCTGATGAGCAACCAACGATATCTGATACAACGACGGGCAGATCAAAATTCATCGCTTCATTGACACTCAGGCCCCAGGTCTCCCCCACGCCTGAGCACATGACAAATACGTCTGCAGTGGCGTAGT
>JBBRFP010000082.1:0-7322 GCA_038241465.1 Cytophagales bacterium
GTGATTGCGGAGAACGGGGAGCTTACAAGTCATTTTGAGTATCTTAAGGATTACGTGGCGTAAGGATTGATCGCTTACAGCCCTCTTAAACGATAAAGCACAAAACGTTAGAAATAATAAAACTTACTAACCACCCAGGGCAAATAGAAAATAAAGAATACATGAGATTAATCATTCTTGCTATTGCGGCGATACTCCTTGTCCAATGTCAGCCCGCTTCTGAAGAGGTGTTGTTCAATCGAAAAGATCTTAGCGGTTGGGATGTTTACGTAGCCTCTGCTGCTGATAGTATTCCACCGTTAGGATTGAATAACGATCCCAATCATATGTTCTCTGTGGTGGAGATGGATGGAGAGCCAGCGTTGCGGGTATCAGGTGAAGGATATGGGGGGATATCAACTCAACAGGAGTTTGAAAATTATCATTTGACATTACAGTTTAAGTGGGGTGAAAATAAAATTCCATCGTTTGCCAACCGTAAACGTGACAGCGGACTCCTCTATCACGCGGTGGGTCCGCACGGAGTGGATGCGCGCGCATGGATGAGATCACAAGAGTTTCAGATTCAGGAAGGAGACTGCGGGGATTATTGGGGAGTGGCTGGCGGTATCTTTGACGTTCCTGTCAATAAGAATGATAAAGGTGAACTGCACTACGCCAAAGACGGAACCATGATGACCTTCAGTGATTCAAGCTCCGTTGGACGACGATGCTGGAAAGATCCTGATGCGGAAAAGCCAACCGGAGAATGGAATACAATTGATCTTTATGTGAAGGGCAACGCAAGCATTCACGTGATTAATGGAGTGGTGGTGATGAGGCTGTACAATTCACGACAATCCGATAAGGGAAAAGAAAGTCCATTAACAAAAGGTAAAGTCCAGCTGCAATCAGAAGGATGTGAGATTTATTATCGCAACATCAAGTTACACCCGATCGACAAAATTCCGGATTCCGTGCTGTAATGAACAATCTCTCTTTTCGGTACGTCCTTACCGGATTTCTGTTCGCATCACTTTGGGCATCCGCCTCCTCCGCGGGCAAGATCGGACTACAATCTGCAGAAGGTCTTGTATTGTTTATCGTCAGGTTTCTTCTTGCTGGAATTCTTTTGATTGGCTACGCTACCATCGTTCAGCGTGATCGGTTTCCAACCTTAAAAGAGTGGAAGCCGCTTACCATTTTTGGAACATTCAATACAGCCTTGTATCTCGGAATCTTTATCATCGCTCTAAGCGAAGTAACCGCAGGAATAACAACCATAGCCCTGGCATTGAATCCATTGTTTATCAGCTTCATCAGCGCTATCTGGCTGAAACGACCTGTTAAAAGGATTGAATGGATAAGTATTGTGATCGGCATCACCGGTGTGGTAACAGCAGCATATCCCCTGTTAAAAGAAAGTTATGCGTCCATCACTGGCTTGATAATGATCGGGGTTTGCATGCTGGCTTATTCTTTTGGATCTGTTTATTATGGCACCGTCGACTGGAAACTTTCACGTACTGCTATTAATGGGTGGCAGGTTTTGATTGGTGGCATATTGCTGATTCCATTAGGATTAATATTTCATTCAAAGGAAAATCATTTTGACCTGCGATTCTGGCTGTCGATTGGTTGGCTGGTCGTCCCTGTCTCTATTGGCGCTGTGCAGCTATGGCTCTATCTTTTAAAGAAAGATGCGGTGAAGGCGTCGTTGTGGCTATTTCTTTGTCCCATCTTTGGATTGATCTATGCAACGTTTTTATTAGACGAACCGTTTTCTGTTTATACAGTGGTTGGCTCCGTACTTGTTTTGACTGCGCTGGGGCTGGGGCAGTATGGAGGGAGAAAGGTGTAGTGTAAGAGGTAAGCAGGCATCTTAAAAAGCTTTCCCAATTCCCAATCCAGTTTCGTAATTTTCCTGTTCAATAAACAATCCCATGTTGATCTATAATGTTACCACCGGTGTCGATAAGAAGATTGAACAGGAATGGGTTCACTGGATGAAAACGAAACACATCCCTGACGTCATGGCTACAGGAATGTTTGTTGGTCATAAGCTTTTCAAAATTCTTTCTGTCGAGAGCGAGGATTCGGTTTCCTACGCCGTACAGTATTCCGCAAGATCATTGAATGAAATCGAGCGTTACCTGGAAGAGTTTGCGCCAGCGCTGCGAGAACATGTATCAACGAAATATGGCGAGGCAGCGGTTTCGTTCAGAACTTTACTTGAAGAAGTCTGAGGAGAGGAAAGAAGAAGCGGAACACACACCGGCTTTTGCATATCCTATTCGACTATCCATAGGAAAAATCACTTAAGTTGGATCGGTGCGCTTCAAGCTTTCTACTGTAAACTTACTTTAGCGTTTGGTGAGAATCTTCTCCACATTCTCCCGATACATTCTCCCCACCGGCACTCGTTGCTCCCCCACATTAACGCTTCGTGCCGAAACAGAAGAAACTTTTTGCCTTGCCACGAGGTACGATTTGTGAATCCTGATTAACGTTCCGGTTGGAAACATTTCCTCAATGGTCTTTAACGTTCCCTTAACAATCAACTTGTCCACTTTCGTGAAAAGGATTGCATAGTCTTTTAATCCCTGAACATAGGTAATGGCATCTCGATCGATTCGAATTTGCTTTGTTCCTGATTTTATAAACATCTCAGAACTATCTTCCTCCTTAGACAGGGTTGCTTCATTATCTTTAAGTTGTTGGATCTCTTCCTCCAACAACTCCACTTGTTTTTTTTGCTCATACCATTCAAGGGCCCGATAAAAAACAACGGAAAGAATGAGATACCATACGGTGGTGAAGATCAGATACGCCGAGGCTCCCTGTACTTTAAGGTCTCCGTCTCCTAATACAATTCCGTAGAGATAAACATCATAGGCTTGCTGAAGACAAAGGTATAAGCTAACAGAAGCTGCCAACCCGACACCGTAGAGTAAATACATACCACGTTCAAAAAATCGGGGCAATAAAAAATTCAGATTCAGATAGGCGAGCGCAATCAGAAGTCCCGTCCTTACAATCGTGCATTCTGCAAAGTGCCCCAACCCGATTTTCTGAGCGAGAAACCTGCGGTCATAGAGAATGATCAGCGTGATTAAAATCCAAAACAGGAGGATGTAAAGTTTTCTTAGCGTAGTGCTCACTCAATAAAATTAACGCATTCGGTTTTAATGCTTCGACAAAACGGTGTGCGTTGGTCGAAAAACGGCTGCGTTGGTCTATTTTAAGCGATTTCAATTAATCCCGTCTTCAAAAAGCGCGTATCCTTGAAATAAAAACGATGCGCTATCTCATTCTATTTTTATTCCTGACTTCAACGTCCTACTGCCAGACACCCGGCAAAAGGGTGGGTGGCCCGTTCGAAGACAACGACCTGATTTATGAGGGTATGCCAACAGTCATAAACGAAGTGGATACAAGCTTCGCATGGCAAGCATCTCAAAAAAAATTAATGATTTATGGAGTGATCTATCTGCCAGACGGCAAGACTCCAGCGGCTGGCATAATCTTATACTACTATCATACCAATGAGAAAGGGTTCTACGCTCCTGCCCCCGAGAGAGCAGCTGGTGGCAGCAGCCAAACCAATGCAAAGAAGCACGGAGCACTTCGCGGATGGGTCAAAACAAACTGTAAGGGTGCGTATAGAATTTATACTACACAACCTGCAGCGTATCCCAACAGAAATATTGCGGCTCATGTTCACATGACGATTAAGGAACCAACCCTCAATGAATATTACATCGATGATCTTGAATTCGATGATGATCCCTTGCTCACTACAGCCATTCGAAACAAAGCAGCTAATCGCGGAGGAAGTGGAGTGATGATAACAGGAGAAAAAAATGGAGTCACGAGCGCTGAACGCAACATCACTCTTGGATTGAACATTCCAGATTATCCCGTCGAAAAGAGCAACCCATTGGCCTCTGGTCTGTCAGTTGGTGAAAATTGTCCAGCCTTCGATCCCATTCATTTTTCCGGTGCTGATAAAGGAACAAAACGCTGTCCTATGTGCAGTTATGGATCGGGTCAGGGTATCATGATCTGGTGGAATGACCGGAATACGGCAACCTTGGTCGCACTGTTGAAAAAACTAGATCCATTAATTGACAAGTATGGGGTTAAGAAACTTCGTGTGTTCGCCTTATGTATGAATCCCGAAAGGAAATCACAGAAAGACATGACAAAAGACATGACACTACTCGCCAGGCAAGCAAACTTGAAAAACGTTGCCCTGCTCTATGCACCCATTCCTGCGGATCTTGAGATTTTTAAATTGTATCAAATCAATCAAAAGGTGGAAAACACAATCCTGATCTATCGGAAAAGAAAGGTCGTTGATAAGTTTATAAATTTTAATTCGAAGGATGAACGATCACTTCTAACATCCCTGGAACTATGAAAATAATGATGGCATTCCTCCTATTAACCGTTGAGTAAGCTTTCCAATTGCTTTCGCTCCAACGTACAATTGGTCCATTCATCATCCAACTTTGCATCGTACTTCTTGTAAAAATTGATAGCAGGTTCATTCCACTCAAGAACCTGCCACATCATGCCGCTGCAGTCTTCTTCTACCGCTTTTTTAATCGTCCGGTCGAATAAGAGCTTTCCAATTCCACCGCCCCTGTGCTTCTCGGTCACGATTAGATCCTCCAGAAAAAGTCGCTTTCCTTTCCATGTTGAATATCGCCAGTAATAAAGGGAAAGACCGATGATCACGTTATTGTCCTCCGCTACAAAAAATCCAAAAATCGGATTAGGGCCAAATCCATCGACTTTCATTTGCTCAACGCTGTTGATAACTTCATGAGGAGCCCGTTCATATTCCGCCAATTCTTTTACAAGCTCAAGCACTCGGGGTAAGTCGTTGATGGTTCCTTCTCTGATATTCATTTTTAAAATTAATACTTCTAATTTAAACAGTCATTGATTTCCATAATCATTTAACCGCAAAGCGCGCCATGGGAAGTCGCAAAGGACGTAAGAGAATACATGTTTGCTAAAGATTCTTTTGCTGAAGTGTCTTCAGAGTAGAGAAACTTAAAGCCGAATCTTAAATTCTATTCTCTCAAGTCTCTAACCAAAATAGGCTTTGATTTCCATAATACATTTATCCGGCCCAAAAGAACTCCGCTAGCTATCGCAGAACCCAAGAAATGGCACCATTCTCTTGCGTCCTTTGCGTCTTCACTCCGTGTACTCTGCGGTAAAAATGCCGCCGGATGGGTTTACAAATTCAAGCTAGCGTTTCTCCCGAAAAAAGCCCTTACATGTCTTTTTTCACAAACAACGGAATCACATTCATACTATACCACGTAAAGGCAAACTGATCGGCTGCGGCGTCAAGCGCTTTCGACAGATTGGAAGATCCATGTCCTGATTTTGTATCGATGCGGATGAGCGCTGGGTTGGTACCCGTTGTGTATTCCTGAAGCGTCGCCGCAAACTTGAATGAATGTGAGGGCACAACGCGATCATCATGGTCGGCGGTGGTGATCAGGGTAGCAGGATAAGCCGTTCCCGGTTTCAGTGCATTGACTGGAGAATATTTTTTGATGTATTCAAACATTTCCTTTGAATCATCTGCTGTGCCATAATCATATTTCCATCCTGCGCCGGCAGTAAACTTATGATAACGTAGCATGTCCATTACACCCACACCAGGCAATGCAACTTTTGCCAGGTCAGGCCGCTGGGTCATCGTTGCCCCTACTAGCAGTCCTCCATTGGAGGCACCTGCAATAGCGAGGTAATCAGACGAGGTGTACTTTTCAGAAATGAGATATTCTCCTGCGGCGATGAAGTCATCAAACACGTTTTGTTTGTTCATCAAACGTCCTGCGTCGTGCCACTTTTCACCATACTCGCCACCTCCTCTTAAATTTGGTTGTGCATAGACGCCACCATTCTCCAGCCAGACAATGCGGCTGGTGCTAAAGGATGGAGTAAGACTGATTCCGAATCCACCATACGCATAGAGCCACGTGGGGTTTTTGCCATTCAGCTCGGTTCCTTTTTTATATACAATGAACATCGGAACTTTTGTGCCATCCTTGCTTGTATAAAATACCTGCTTGGTTTCATAGTCCGCTGGAGTAAAGTCAACCTTTGGCTGAGCGTACAAGGCCGACTTGCCGGTAGCAATATCAAATTTGTAGATAGAGGTTGGTGTTGTGAAGGATGTATAATTATAATAAACTTCTTTATCATCAATCCTTCCACCGAAGCCACCCGCTGAGCCGATTCCCGGAAGCTCAATGTCGCGCTCCAACTTACCTTGATAATCATACTGGCTCACAAGCGTACTGGCATCTTTTAAATAATTGACAAACATCTTCTTATTCGCAGTAGAAACTCCCTGCATCGCGTTGGGTGATTCCACTACAATATCTTTCCAATTTTCCGGCGTAGGTTTTGAAAAATCAACCGAGACAATCTTATTGTTGGGCGCATTCAGATCTGTTTGAATAAGCAGCGTACTTCCATCATTGTCGATGACCGAATGGTTATGATCAAAGTTTCCGACAACAGTGATCAGTTTACCGGAAGAATTCTTTAAGTCCTGAACATACAATTCATTGCCCGTCGTGCTGGTAGCGGCGTTGATCACTAAAAATCTTTCGTCTTCTGTAAGTCCAGCTCCGATATACCTCCGTGGCGTTTGCTCACCTCCGAAAATCAGCTTATCAGATGATTGAGCCGTTCCTAATTTATGATAATAGAGTTTGTGAAACTGTGTCTTTGATGATAACTCAGATCCTTTTGGCTTGTCATAGCTGCTATAATAAAAACCGTCGTTACCTTTCCACGTAATCCCCGTAAACTTCAGATCCCGCAGCGTATCGCCCACCATCGATTTATCTGCGGCATTTAATATTACTGCCGTGCGCCAGTCAGAGCCTCCGGATTGAATGAGGCAGCCAATCAGCGATCCGTCTTTTGAAAAGCTCATGCCTCCAAGCGCGGTAGTACCATCCTTTGAAAACGTATTGGGATCGAGAAAAACCTCTTCGGCTCCGTTCTCTCCCTTTTTCCGATACTGCACATTATGATTCTGCAGACCGCTATTTTTTGAATAATAATAATATGCTCCCTCGCGATGAGGAGCAGTAAGACGCTCATAGTTCTGCACTTCATCCAAACGTTTCCTGATCGCATCCCGATAGGTGATGTTCTTAAGATAATCGAATGTTACCTTGTTCTCTGACGCAACCCAATCTGCAGTAGCCTTTGTTGTATCATCCTCGAGCCAGCGGTATGGATCGGCCACGGGCGTTCCAAAAAGAGTATCCACCACATCACCCTTTGTGGTTTTCGGG
>JBBRFP010000083.1:0-7275 GCA_038241465.1 Cytophagales bacterium
GATTGGCATTGTAATAAATCTTACGTATTTAATCATCGCTAATAATATAAAAGTAATTCATTGTTGGGCTACACCGGCAGGCGCTATTGGATATTTTCTTTCTATTATCACTGGCAGGAAATTGATCATTGATAGCTATGAGCCACACGCCGAGTCAATGGTTGAGAATGGAACATGGAGGAAGAATAGCATAGCTTTCAGGCTTTTGTTGTGGCTAGAGAAAAGGCAATCAATCCGAGCACATTCTTTGATTGCTGCAACGGAGGGAATGAGGGAGTATGCTAAAACAAAATATGCCGTTATACATAAGAAGTTTTTTGTAAAGCCTGCGTGTGTCGATGTTCAATTATTTTCATTTAAAAACATTAAGAATACTGAATTGCTCAGTCAATTAAATTTATTGAATAAAATAGTTTGTGTATATGCCGGGAAACTCGGAGGCATATATTTTGAGAATGAAACATTTGATTTTTTTAAAGTAGCGTCTGATTACTGGGGAGATAAATTTAGAATTGTGTTCTTATCATCTCACACTCAGAGCGAAATTGATCATTATTGCACTCAAGCAGGACTCGATCCTTCCATCATTAATCTGAAGTTTATCCCCCATTCAATGGTCCCTCAATACATGGGACTCGGTGATTTTGCAATAACCCCTGTGAAACCAGTTCCAACAAAAAGATATTGCACACCAATAAAGGATGGAGAATATTGGGCGCTTGGTCTTCCTATTGTGATACCACTGAACATATCCGATGATTCTGACATTATTCAATCCAATAACGCAGGAGCAATTTTGCACAGCTTTGAAAAGTCAGACTACTTGAGTGCAGTCCGGAAAATAGATTCTTTACTCACGGAAGACAGCACTGAACGTTTTTTAAGAATCAATCGACTAGCCCTTCGATATAGATCTTTTAAAATCGCAGACGATGTCTATGAAAACGTATATGGACAAGGGTTTTAAGTAACTTTACGCCTTAATTTTCTAGAATGGCTAAAATTCTAATTACGGGGGGTGCTGGATTCGTTGGGAGCTCTTTAGCTGATCGTTTTTTGCAATCAGACCGTTATCAGGTGGTTCTCGTTGATAATTTGTTAACCGGAGATATACGGAAGGTTCCCAATCACCCTCGTGCATCATTCATCAAGTGCGACGTTAATCGATACGAGGAGATTTCGGCCATTATGACCAGTCATCAATTCGATTTTGTTTTTCACTATGCGGCAGTAGTTGGGGTCAAACGCACGCTCGAAAATCCGCTGATGGTATTACATGATCTCGAGGGAATTAAGAACGTTCTTACCCTTTCAAAAAATACCGGTGTACAAAGAGTCTTTTTTTCAAGCTCTTCGGAGGTTTATGGCGAGCCGGTTGAGCTTCCCCAAAATGAGGAAACTACTCCTTTAAATTCAAGGCTGCCATATGCTATTGTAAAAAATGTGGGTGAGTCTTTTTGTCGCTCGTTTCATCAGGAGTATGGGTTGGACTTTACAATTTTTCGGTTTTTTAATACCTATGGTCCCAAGCAAAGCACTGACTTTGTAGTGTCTAAATTCCTGCGTGCTGCCCTTGAAGGAAAACCAATTACGATCTATGGAAAGGGAAACCAGACGAGAACATTTTGTTATATCGACGATAATACGGACTGTACGGTGAAGATGCTTGAAAAAGGCCTTATGATAAACGAGGTTATCAACATCGGTAATGAGCACAATGTTACCATTTTGGAAGTTGCCGAATTAATCATACGATTGACCCAGTCCAAATCGGAAATCAAATTCCTGCCTCCCTTGAAAGAGGGCGATATGACCAGGCGTCAACCGGATTCTAGTAAAATGAAAACGATGCTTCATAAGGAGTTAATTAATCTGGAAACAGGGTTAAAAAAAATTCTACAATCAGACATGATTTTCCTTAAATAAGGTCATCTATAATGAGAATGAAGGCCTTATTTTTCATATTTTTCGCAGGTTGTTGGGGCCTCCTTCAAGCCCAGTGTCCTTCAGCAAATTTTTCAATTCCCGCCACTGTATGTTTGAATGGGAGCATAGCACCCGTTAATTCTGCATCGATTGGTTCATACGATTGGGATTATTGCTCCGGTGATTTGAACAGCATCCCCACTGCTCAGAATGCTTATACATTAAGTGGTGCTGTAGGCCGACCTTCTATCGAGCTTGTTAAAGACGGAAGTCGTTGGTTTGGATTTGTTACGGGAACTTTTACAAACACACTATTCCGCCTTGAGTTCGACAATGGAATTGGCAATGCTCCAACGTCAATCCAAAATCTTGGCAGTCTTAGTGGAATGTTGAACCAACCAGGCGCGATCAGGATCGTAAAGCAAAATAGTAATTGGTTTGGCCTTATTCATAATTCAGGAAATGGAGAATTAATTCTGCTTTCTTTTGGAAATAGCCTATCAAACGCATTTACGACAACAGTTGCTCTAACAACCATGAGCTTGACCAACGAGGGTCTTGCTGTCGGATACGATCAGGCAAATGGCTGGGTATGTGTGTTATCGATTCCGGGTGAACAATTCCAGATCATAAAACTCGGAAATGACCTCTCCTCAATAACAGCTTCAAGCATTGTAACGCCGGCTGTTACTGGTTCAAGCCTTCTGCTTGATGTTGATCTCATCAGGCATTGTGATCAATGGTATGCTTTCGCGACAAACCTTGGAACTGGAAAGATATTTAGATTGTCATTTGGTACGAATCTTTTTCAACAACCAGTAATTGATCAGGTGGCTGACGTTGGAGGAATAAATGGAGGAAGGGTGCGCGCCCTTAAGGAGGGAGAAAATTATTTCCTGGCTTTTGTTTCACTCCAAGGACCATTTTATAAAATAGACCTTGGAAATGATCCAGCCACATTAAACCCATCCGTGACGAATGAGGGGAATTTCGGTGGAGTGTTACAGAATACCTTCGGCATAGCGGTTGCCAAGGAGAATTCAGTTTGGAATATTTCCGTAGTGGATCAAGGCTCGGGCAAGGTTAATAGTGTAAAGTATCCCAATGTTTGTTCAGTGACAGTTTCTAATCCTGGGCCAATGTCCCCATTAATAAGTTATACCCAGGCCGGATCTTATCAGGTATCACTAACCGTCACGAATGCTTCGGGAATAACTTCTACTCTTACAAAAACAGTGAATGTATCAGCGTCAACAGCCCCCGATATCGATTTCATCTCAGTAAATAATTGTGTGGGCAGCAATGTCAATTTTAACGAAAGCAATATTTCAGGAAATATAATTTTACGGGCATGGGATTTTGACGATAGTCAATCTTCTAATTCGCTCAACCCATCTCACGTTTATAGCGCGGCGGGAAATTACCGACCCAAGCTTACGGTGACTGCAAGTAACACCTGTACGAATTTCGTTTTCAAGACAATTTCAGTTTACAATTCTCCGATCGCCGATTTCAACCTGCCGATTGCTCCCCTCATATGCACCAACCAAAATTACGTCTTTCTTAACACCGCTACATTTGATCCCGGCTCTAATCCTTCATGGGAATGGAGATTGAATGGTTCGTTGGTATCGATGCAAAAAGATTTTACAACAGCATTTAGTTCGGCAACACCGCAGGATATCAGACTTCGCGCTATCATTCCGGGTTGTCAGAATGAACAGATAAAAAGCATCGCATCTGTGACTACGGGTCCTTCTGTATCATTCAATGCTTTGGACAATTGCCAAGGCACTTCCGTTTCATTCACAAACAACTCTACCGGTGTGGACGCTGGATACGTATGGGACTTTGGTGACGCGACAACATCAACCCAGATCAATCCCTCACATACTTACTCGTTGGCTGGCACATTCCAGGTGAAAGTTACAGCGAGTAATTCCGCAGGTTGTCAGAATTTTTTCACTCAACCTTTAATAATTTATTCAAAGCCCATTCCTGATTTTTCTGTAGGTCTTCCTCCATTCGCCTGCAGTAACACCGCGACACCATTCCAAAATAATACTCCAACTCTTACCGATAGCAATATTTCAACATGGTCGTGGCAGTTTGGTGATCCTGCCGCAGGAACGTCTTCGCAGCAGAATCCCTCTTATGTTTATTCATCTAGTGCCAACTATAATGTTGCACTAACTGCCTTGACAGACAAAGGCTGTTCCGGAACCTTTACAAAAAGTATTTCTATCGCATCATCACCTATAGCCGATTTCACTGTGGGACCGGCATGCCTTAACCTTGGCACGAAGTTCACAGATCTCTCAAGCGGCTCTGTTCAAACACGAGCATGGCAAATTGCTTCTGCCACTTTTGGCATACCCAGTCCAACCTATACATTTACATCTCCGGGGAATTTCTTAGCAACGTTAACGGTAACAGGCGCGAATTTATGCAGCACCTTTAAAACAAAAACAGTCAACGTGCCAGTCCCGCCCGTGCTGGACTTTGCTGCTTCCAATCTTTGTTCTGGAAAAGCAACTCGCTTCACCGATATCACATTGTCTCCGCAGGATGTGATCGTTGGATGGAACTGGAATTTTGCAGGAAACTCAACGCCTGGCAATCCTGCGGAGAATATTTTCTCAACGGCAGGATCGCAAAACATAAAAATGACCACTACTCATTTGTCGGGGTGTAAGTACACGCTATCCAAAAATGTGTTAATCAACACGAGTCCTGTCGCCGATTTCATAGCAGCGCCCGACAGAGGTTCTGCGCCGCTTATTGTTCAGTTTATCAATACTTCTCAGCTTGCCAGTAGTTATGTGTGGAAATTTTATGACAGGGTTCTGTCTACCACTACTCAAACCTCTCCGTCACATACGTTCATATCCCTTGGTAATTATTCTACAGAACTCACAGCAACAAGCGCTCAGGGGTGCGTTGATGTAAAAACAGTTCCAATCATTGTACTCGTTCCTACGATAGATCTGGTGTTGACAGATTTTGCGTTGACGCCAGACCCAACTACAGGAAAATTAAAAGGTGTCGTTACAATTTTAAATAAAAGTAATATACCACTGGTCTCTGCTGAGATCGGTTTGATACTTGCTGACAAGGCAGTTGTTAACGAAACGTTCATGATCAATTTGAATCCTGGACAATCTGTTAGTAAAACGCTGTCGTTTACGATCTCGCCAAATCAATTTGAATTTAATTTTTTATGCGCTCAGATCAATTCGGAAAAGGATGTCGATCAGAGCAATAATAAGAGGTGTATTAATCTCGAAAAAGTAGATTATTTCTTCAACCCTTATCCAAATCCGACCGCAGGACTTTTGCACGTCGACTGGATCTCGATCGTGCCAGAGATCGCCCACATTGTTATCTATGATGCAATGGGTAGAAAAAATTACGAATGGGAAACGCTTTCTGCCGTTGGACTTAACCGCTCTGACCTTGATGTAACTTTTTTATCATCCGGGCTATATTTCCTTTCAATCGAAACCCCTGGAGTTAAAAAAACCTCGCGCTTCTTCCGTCAATAATCTCTGAACTTTGACTCAGAACTTCCTACCTTCGTGGAAATTAAATTTCGGATGAAAATAAAGCTTGATGCTATTGACCGTAAGATCCTGGAATTACTTCAAATCAATTCTAATATCACCAATGCGCAACTCGCACTGGAGATTGGACTCTCGCCGGCCCCCACATTGGAACGCGTAAAAAAACTTGAGACCGCTGGAGTTATCAAAAGCTACCACGCTTCCATCGATAATGCAAGCGTTGGACTGGGTGTAAGCACATTTGTAATGGTGTCTTTGAAAGCTCAGCATCGTGGAAATATTTTAAAATTTCTTGATGCGATCTCAATTATACCTGAAATTGTTGAATGCCATCACCTTACCGGACAATCGGATTTTATTTTGAAGATCGTTGCGACTGACATACCAGCGTATCAGAAACTGATGCTGGAAAAAGTTGCCAACATTGAAGAGGTCGCCAATCTTCAATCAATGATTATTTTGTCGACTTTTAAAGACACCAAAATCGTTCCCATCCCAGAGCCATGACAGCAGAAAAAAATCTTGTACTGGAGGACGCACAGGTTCGTCAAAAGATCCGTAGAATGGCATATGAGATCTATGAAAATAACTTTTCTGAAAAAGTGATTGTGCTGGCCGGAGTGGATGGGCAGGGCTATGCGCTGGCACAGCTTCTTACTAAAGAGATAGCTTCCATCTCAGCACTCGAAGTCATCACTGTAAAAGTCTCACTTGATAAAGAATCACCTCAAAAAAATGAGGTTACCCTGGACGTACCTTTGGAGAATCTCAAAAAGAAGTCGGTTATTCTGATCGATGACGTCCTAAATTCAGGAAAGACACTTGCCTATGGCATGAAGCCATTTCTTTCTGTCGAAGTAAAAAAAATAGAAGTAGCGGTACTTGTAAATCGAAGTCATCCCCGTTTTCCTGTTCAGCCAAATTATACGGGTTATGAGCTATCAACCACGCTGACAGAGCATGTGGAAGTAGTGCTTGGTAAAAAATCTGCTGTTTACCTTCATTGATCCGCTTAGGAGAATAACATTTTTGAATTTCAAATTATCATACCATGTCTATTCATAAAGACGTTAAGCGCATCACCACCCATCAGCTTCAGGAAATGAAAAACCGTGGGGAAAAAATTGCTATGCTCACCGCGTATGATTTCAGCATGGCAAAGATCGTTGACGGTGCAGGCATGGATGTGATCCTCGTTGGGGATTCAGCATCCAATGTAATGGCGGGTAACGAAACAACACTCCCCATCACGCTAGATCAGATGATCTATCATGCGACGTCGGTGGTGAAAGGAGTAAGCCGCGCATTTGTTGTAGTGGATATTCCTTTCGGTCATTACCAGGGAAGTTCTGGCGAAGCGTTGCGATCCGCTATCCGTATCATGAAGGAGTCAGGTGCGCACGCGGTAAAAATGGAAGGTGGAAGTGAAATTAAAGATTCTGTGCTGCGGATCTTGAGTGCGGGTGTACCAGTAATGGGTCATTTAGGATTAACTCCGCAATCGATCTATAAATTCGGAACGTACACTGTTCGTGCAAGAGAAAAAGAAGAAGCCAGCAAGCTTTTGGAGGATGCAAAGCTTTTGGAAGAATGTGGTTGCTTTGGTCTCGTGTTGGAAAAAATTCCTGCTGAACTTGCTGCAACGGTAGCGTCAACATTAAAAATTCCAGTTATCGGAATTGGTGCAGGCCCGGATGTCGATGGTCAGGTATTAGTGCTGCAAGATGTTCTTGGTATTACAAAGGAATTCAAGCCACGATTCCTTCGTCGCTATGCTGATCTCGAT
>JBBRFP010000084.1:0-7275 GCA_038241465.1 Cytophagales bacterium
CTTCATCATATTCCTGTTGGCCATGTCTGGTCAATTGAAGAGATCAATAAGCGAAAAGAGGAGATCGAGTCAGCAGGCCTCACCTGGACAGTCATTGAAAGCCTGCCCGTTCACGAAGACATCAAAAAAAAATCAGGAGACTATAGTGGATACATTAAGAACTACATTCAGAGCCTCCGCAATGTGGCAACGTGTGGACTGAAAGTAGTCACTTATAATTTCATGCCTATTCTGGATTGGATGCGTACCGATCCAGCGTTCACGCTGGACGACGGCAGCAAGGCGCTACGTTTTGAAAAGTCGGCTTTCATCGCTTTCGACCTTTATATATTAAAGCGTCCGGGCGCTGAAACCGATTATTCCAAAGAAGATATTGCTAACGCCGACAAACGATTTAAAACATTGAGTGACGAAGAAAAAGATACGCTTTATCGCAATGCTTTATTGGGATTGCCGGGAAGCGACGAACGATTTACGGAAGCTCAGATCCTTGCGGCGTTACACATGTATGAAGGATTAGATGCTGCCAAACTAAAACAACATTTGTTCTTCTTTTTACAACAAGTGGTTCCGGTCGCAGAAGAGGTCGGAGTGAAAATGGCGATACACCCTGATGACCCGCCGTTTCCGATTCTTGGATTACCGCGAGTCGTGAGCACAGAAAACGACGTGCTGGAATTACTAGCGGCCGCGCCTTCACCCGCCAACGGACTTTGCTTTTGCACCGGATCGTTTGGGGCACGCGCCGATAACGATATAACAGGGATGATCCAACGATTGGGTGATCATATACACTTTCTTCATTTGCGAAATACGAAGCGTGATACAGAAGGTAATTTCTACGAGGCCGATCATTTAACAGGAGATACCGACATGCCAATGGCCGTTAAAGAAATCGTCTTGTTAATGAAACGAACGGGCAACTCTATTCCGATGCGTCCCGATCATGGTCACCAGATGCTTGATGATCTGAAAAAGAAAACCTTTCCCGGGTATTCGGCCATTGGCCGACTGAAAGGACTCGCAGAGTTACGAGGGCTTGAACTAGGGATTGCGAGGTTGATAGATTAATTCGTTGATTCGTTAATTCGTTAATTCGTTGAAGGGTTGATTCGTTCATCGCTGATACTACACATCCCGAATTACGGATTGCGAATCGACTTCCGTTCCGTCTCATTTCGAAGGATTAGTGTAAAAATTCTAACAGGACGAGCCTTCCCGAAAAGCGAACAACCGCCACTCAAATAATTCCACGTTAACAAAAGGTTAAAATCCGTTTAACTCCTACGTTAATTCTTTATCATTATGCTTTTAAACCATTAACCTGCCACTCCCTTGAAACGAAGAGATTTTGTTCAAATTGCTGGTTTGGGACTTGGAGGCATGATGCTTCCACTAAACCTGATCGGCAACCCAGTTTCGGAAGAGGTTCTGCTCGAATCCCCTCTCGATACCGCTCAAAAGAAACGACTTGCTGACGCTGCACTCAATACCGCCCGCAGCAACGGCGCCACCTATACTGATATCAGAATCGGGCGATATCTCAACCAATTTATCAGCACGCGCGAAACCAAAGTCCAGAATATCGTAAGTACGGAGTCGTATGGAATCGGAATCCGGGTAATCGTAAAAGGTACCTGGGGCTTTGCCTCCACCAACGACATTTCAACCGATGGTATAAAGAAAGCGACCGAACGCGCCGTTGCTATCGCCAAAGCCAATTCAAAATTTCAGAAAGAACCTGTTCGGCTTGCCGTAGAAAAAGGACATGGTGAAATTTCATGGAAGACTCCTATTCAAAAAAATTCATTCGAAGTTCCGGTTTCAGAAAAAGCTGATCTTTTATTGAGAGCCAATGCTGCCGCGCAAAAGAACGGTGCCAGCTTCGTCAGCTCAAATCTATTTCAGATCAACGAACAAAAATATTTTGCATCGAGCGAAGGGTCTTATATCGATCAGGATATTCATCGTCTTTGGCCGTCATTTACAGTTAACGTTGTTGACCGGGCTTCAAACAAATTCAAATCCCGTGATGCAATGAGCGCGCCAGTAGGCATGGGCTATGAGTATCTTATTCCTAAAGCAGAAGACAAACTTCAGGGCCCCGGCGGGATGTTTTTATACAAGGGCAGCTATGACATTGTTGAAGATGCTGGCATTGCAGCGGTGCAGGCAAAAAATATGATCTCAGCAAAATCAGTTGAACCGGGTAAGTATGATCTTGTGCTGGAGCCCAATCACTTAGGACTCACGATTCATGAATCGGTAGGTCACCCGCTGGAGCTTGATCGAATTCTCGGATACGAAGCCAACTACGCCGGAACCAGTTTTGTAACACTTGATAAATTAAAATCCGGCAACTTCAACTACGGAAGTAAGCTGGTAACAATCTTCGCCGATAAAACTCAGGCTGGCTCGTTGGGCGCCGTCGGATTTGATGATGAAGGCGTTAAGACCAAGCGCTGGGACCTTATCAAAGAAGGCGTGCTTGTCAACTTGCAGGCAACACGCGACCAGGTTCATATGATCGGTCAAACAGAATCGCACGGCTGCTGCTACGCACAAAGCTGGAACGATGTTCAATTCCAGCGCATGCCAAATGTTTCACTGGCTCCGGGCAAGGAAGCCTATAGCAGTCAGCAGATGATAAAAGATGTGGAAAAAGGAATTTATATCGCAGGCAGAGGTTCTTATTCAATTGATCAGCAGCGCTATAATTTCCAATTTGGCGGCACTGCTTTCTATGAAATTAAAAATGGCGAGATTGTAGGCATGCTCAACGATGTCGCTTATCAATCAAACACGCAGGAATTCTGGAACAGCTGTGTAAAAGTATGTGACGAGAATGATTACCGGTTGTTTGGATCATTCTTCGATGGCAAAGGTCAACCATCACAAGCAAGCGCTGTTTCTCACGGAAGCTCAACCGCCAGGTTTAATGGCGTGAACGTAATCAATACAGGTCGGACAATTTAAAACCCAGATTAAATACTTATGAAAAGACGAGACTTTATACAACTGGCAGGGATGGGCGCCGGTGCGATGATGCTTCCGCTGGATGGGATCTCCCAGATCGTGGATCCTTCACGCTTGCTGGATCCCTTGATGGATGCCTCCCAGAAAAAGAAACTTGCTGACATAGCACTGAACACCACCAAGTCGTTGGGAGCTACTTACACGGATGTTCGCATCGGGCGCTATCTCAATCAATTTGTGGTAACAAGGGAGAAAAAAGTACAGAACATTGTCAACAGTGAATCATTTGGTGTGGGTATCCGCGTAATTACCAATGGCACCTGGGGCTTTGCAGCGAGTAATAATGTGACACCAGAAGGAATGAAGAAGACCGCTGAACGTGCGGTAGCCATTGCGAAAGCTAATTCAAAATTCCAAAAACAACCGGTAATACTGGCGAAGACACCAGCATACGGGGAAGTAAGCTGGAAAACTCCGATGACAAAAAACGGTTTTGAAGTTCCTGTTAAAGATAAGGTAGACCTGCTGCTTGCCGCAAATGCCAAGGCAATGGAGAAAGGCGCCAGCTTCATCAACAGCCAGATGTTTTTAATCAACGAACAGAAATATTTTGCTTCCTCTGAAGGATCGTATATCGATCAGGATATTTATAGAATACAACCGGGATTTCAGGTGACGATGGTCGATCGCTCTACCAATAGTTTTAAAAATCGTCCCGCATTCTCAGCTCCGATGGGAATGGGTTATGAATACCTCGACGGAAAAGCAGAAGATAAAATTACGCTTCCGGGTGGTGCGATTGGTTATAATAGATCGTATGACATGATTGAGGATGCAGGCAATGCTGCAGAACAGGCCAAGCTGATGGTTGCTGCAAAATCTGTAGACCCGGGAAAATATGATCTCGTGCTTGAGCCTTCACACTTATGGCTCACAATTCATGAATCGGTGGGTCACCCTACTGAACTGGATCGGGTGCTTGGCTATGAGGCAAACTATGCCGGCACAAGCTTCCTGACATTGGATAAGTGGAAAACTAAAACCTTCAAGTTTGGAAGTGATAAGGTAAACTTTGTCGCTGATAAAACTCAGGTAGGATCGCTTGGCGCGGTTGGATATGATGATGAAGGAGTAAAATGCAAGTCATGGGATCTTATTAAGGATGGTGTGCTCGTTAATTACCAGGCAATACGTGACCAGGTAAGCATCATCGATCAAAAAGAATCACACGGTTGCTGCTACTCACAAAGCTGGGCGGACGTTCAGTTCCAGCGTATGGCGAATGTCTCCTTACAGCCTGGGAAAGAACAGGTAACACCCGAGCAGATGATCGCTGGCGTTGAGAAAGGGATTTACATCGTAAAAGATTCTTCTTTCTCTATCGATCAGCAGCGTTATAACTTCCAGTTTGGTGGCGTACTCTTCTATGAAATCAAGAATGGCAAGATCGAAGGCATGTTAAAAGATGTAGCCTACCAGGCCAACTCACAGGAGTTCTGGAACTCGTGTGCACAGGTTTGTGATGCAAGAGACTATCGTGTTCCCGGGGCATTCAATGACGGCAAGGGACAACCTGGTCAGAGCAATGCCGTATCACACGGATCTGCGACCACCCGTTTCAACGGAGTAAACGTAATCAACACCGGGCGCACTATTTAATTTCCAAATCAATAAATCAACAACTCAAGAAATATTTTATGGCAATACTTTCAAAAGAAGAAGCTAAGAAGATCCTGGAAAAAGCGATGAGCTTTTCCAAAGCGGATGGTTGTTCGCTTAGCCTGAATGGCAGTGAGCGCGGTAATATTCGATACGCACGCAACAGTGTATCAACGGCAGGTGAGAATTCTAATCTTTCATTAGGGGTACAATCCAATTTTGGTAAAAAACTTGGATCCGCTACGATCAATGAATTTGATGATGCCTCCCTTGAAAAAGCAGTAAGGCGTTCGGAAGAGCTGGCACAGCTTGCTCCTGAAAATCCTGAATTTATGGATGCGTTGGATCCACAGACGTACGGGGGTGAGTCCAAGACATGGTCTGAGAATACGGCAAAAATAACTCCTGAGTATCGTGCACAAGCAGCGGCTGATAGCATTAATCCTGCTGCCGCAAAAGATATCACCTCCGCAGGATATCTCGAGGATAGCAGAACATTTTCAGCCATCATGAATAAGAAAGGCTTGTATGCTTACAACAAAGAAACAGGTGTTGACTTCACCGTGACCATGCGTACCAACGATGGCACAGGTTCAGGATGGGCTGCTCGTACACAGAACGATGTAGCAAAAATGAATGCAGCCGAAACATCAAAGATCGCTATTGATAAAGCGCTGATGTCAAGAAATGCAAAAGCGATGGAACCTGGAAAATATACCGTGATCCTCGAGGCATCGGCCGCTGCTGATCTTGTTCGCTTGATGCTGAACATGAATGCGCGTCAGGCGGATGAAGGCAGGAGCTTCCTTTCTAAAAAAGGTGGCGGTACGAAAGTTGGCGAAAAACTTGTTGACGAGCGCGTCAACATCTATACGGATCCTTGGAGTGATGACACCCCATCTTCACCATGGCAAGGTGATGGTCTTGCTCGCAAGAAAATGGATATCATCAAGAACGGTGTTGTATCAAATCTTTTCTATGATCGATATTGGGCAAGTCAGAAGAACATGACTCCTACTCCATTCCCAAGCAATGCGATCATGCAGGGCGGGACCGCGTCATTGGAAGACATGATCAAAGACACTGCCAAAGGAGTGTTAGTTACAAGGTTCTGGTACATACGTCCGGTAGATCCTCAAACGTTGCTCTTTACAGGACTGACCCGCGACGGTACTTTCTATATTGAGAACGGAAAGATCAAGCACGCCATTAAGAACTTCCGTTTCAATGAAAGTCCGATCATCATGCTTAACAATCTTGAAACATTGGGTAAACCGGAAAGGGCCGTTACCAGTGAAGGTCAATTGGGCTTGATGATTCCGAATATGAAAATCCGCGACTTTACGTTTAGCAGCCTTTCTGACGCTGTATAAAGTTGTGAAAAGTTAATTGTTAAGGGTTAAATGGGGGGTTCTCTATATCAGAGCCTAGACTTCGATTAACGATTAGTGAATATTGATAAAGATAGCCCGGCAGAAACGCCGGGTTTTCTTGTTTCAAAACCGAACACTTTTTTGCAGTCCGGGCTTTAAAGTGCTATAATTATGCAAGCGGTAAACCTTATCGCAACAAAAGCCGTGTAACCATCTTATTCACTACTTAAATCACCATCAATTTGAAACGCCGAGACTTTATCCAATTGACGGGCATGGGTGCTGCAGGAGCCGCCGCCATGCTAACAGGCATTCCGGGAATGGCCATGGGCAATATCGTCGATCCCGAAAGGGCTCTCGAAATGATTGATCCAGCTTTAAAGAAAAGACTTGCCGATGTGGCATTAAATGCTGCAAGATCAAAGGGTGCGACCTATACTGACATTCGGATAGGCCGCTATCTTAATCAGTTCATCGTGACGCGGGAAGACAAAGTTCAAAACATTGTCAATACCGAATCGTATGGGGCTGGCATCCGCGTCATTGCTAACGGAGGCTGGGGATTTGCCGCCACCGACAAGATGGACAATGACAGTATCGCAAGAACAGCCGAGTTGGCGGTTGCCATCGCAAAAGAAAACTCGAGGCTATTGATGGAACCTGTCAGACTCGCACCGCAAAAAGGATTTGGTGAAGTATCATGGAAAGCCCCGATCGAAAAAAATGCATTCGAAGTTCCTATCAAAGAAAAAGTAGACTTGCTATTGAGTGTGAATGCCGTGGCCATGAAAGGAGGCGCTGATTATATCACTTCCCTTATTGGCCTTGTCAATGAGCAAAAGTATTTCGCATCATCCGATGGCTCGTACATTGACCAGGATATTCATCGCATATGGCCTGCATTTTTTATTACAGCGATCGATAAAGCCAGTGGTAAATTTGAAACGAGGAACACGCTGAGCGCACCGATGGGTATGGGTTATGAATATTTGAATGCCCGGCCACAGGATAAAATAGCCGGGGTCACCACGAGATATAAAAATCGATACGATATGTTTGAAGACGCCCGGGCTGCGGGCATTCAGGCAAAAGAAAAATTAACAGCAAAATCTGTCGAGCCTGGCAAGTATGACCTGGTATTGGATCCCTCTCATTTAGGACTGACCATTCACGAATCGGTTGGCCACCCTACTGAACTTGATCGTGTCCTTGGCTATGAAGCAAACTTCGCTGGTACAAGTTTCCTGACGTTGGATAAATGGGAATC
>JBBRFP010000085.1:0-7236 GCA_038241465.1 Cytophagales bacterium
GGAAGCATTGATATTGAATTTATTCTCGCAGCACAAGATCCCGACGGTGCTTCCACTACCGGAATCACCCGGACGACGGGAACACGGAGTACCTGGGAGCTGGCTAACAACAACGAATTGAAATCATTGTCTTATTGGCCCGCGGAAAACTATCTGAATATCTGGGTGACTGATCTTTCCAATAGCTCAGGCCTTATTGGTTACGCACAACTCCCACTGTCAAGTCAGGTATCCGGACTTGAGAACTCCTCTCAAGATCGACTGACTGATGGTGTGGTCATTGATTATCTGTCCTTTGGAAAAGGATCACAATTTAACCTTAGGTCACAATATAACTTAGGTCGATCCGCAACTCATGAGGTCGGGCATTTTTTTGGATTGCGTCACGTCTGGGGTGACGGTAGTTGTGCAACAGATTACGTTGACGACACTCCGTTTCAGGCTGGCGAGACAATGAACTGTCCTGCAAATCCACAAGCTTCCTGTGATGTTCCTGCTAGACCTAATAAAATGTTCCAGGATTATATGGACTATACCGACGATGCGTGCATGAATCTCTTCACAAAGAATCAGGACGACCGCATGGATATTGTTATTAATAATAGCCCAAGGCGTGCAAGTCTTCTTACGTCAATCGGTGCGACTGCCCCTACCCCGGTAGCAAATGATCTGGGAATACGACAAATAATATCACCAACGGCCACAAGCTGTCTGAATCCATTAACACCTCAAATTGAGATCTGGAATTACGGAAGCAACAACATTACTTCTTGCCAGATAGTGATGACGGTGAATGGAACTCCTCAATCGCCTGTTTCACCTTCTATAAGTCTTACTCCTGCGCAATCAACAACGGTTTCGTTCACTGCCTTACCATTTGCGCCGGGCTCAAGCCAATTAATCTCATTTCAGATAATCCAAACAAATGGTGGAACAGACGGAAGAAGCAGCAACAATACTGCTTCCGTACAAGTGAATGTTCCAACGAAAGTAGCATTGCCAATTCTTGAGCCTTTCAATTCAATTCCTGCAGGTTGGCGCGTCATTAATCCCGACGGCCTTATCACATGGGCAAATATCACTGCCCCTGACCTGAGTCCCACGAACACGGCGATGTACATGAATTTTTATGATTATGAAGACGAGGGCACGAGTGATTGGCTTGTTACACCGTCATTCAGTACGACGGTTCCGGTTAATACTCAATTGCGATTTGACCTTGCCTATGCGCAATTCCCCGGCGAAACAGGCGATAATTTAAAAGTATATGCGTTGCCAGGGTGTACGACTGATCTCTCAGCAGGAATACTATTGTATAATAAATCAGACGCAGAACTCGTCACCGCGGCATCTACACAATCTCCTTTTATCCCCTCATCAAACTCTCAATGGCGAAAATCGGAAGTCATTTCATTAAGCGGGCTTACAACAGGCACAAATTGGCAGATTGCATTTGTAGGATCTAGCGGCTGGAGCAATAACCTGTTTATCGATAATGTTAATATCAACGATCAGCTGATAACTGATCTTGCCATTACAACAATCACGAGGCCTGCATTAGTGTCGTGCGAACTTGCTCCCCCTATTCAATTTGTTGTGAAAAATCTAAGCACAACTTCGGTAACAAAGTTCAAGGTACAAGCTACGTTGAATGGGATAGCCTTGCCTGTAACTACTTTTCAGGGTACCTCCATTGCCATTGGTGAAGAGAAGTCATTTCAAATCACGCTCGGAACACTTAATACGGGACCGAATGAAATTATTCTTACGATAACAGAAGCAAATGGTCTGCCTGACGGTGTACCTTCCAATAATACCATTACTTACAGAACCTATGTCGACCGGTCGACGGATCTTGTCCCCCTTCGAAAGACATTTGACGTTGCCGCTGAAGCTCCATGGCTGGTGGCAACTCCTGCCAATTCTCAATCATGGACGAGTGTAACTACCAATAAAAAACAATCGGTAGTACACAAAGGATTTTCTATAACAGATCCTCAACAGGAGTCATGGTTGGTTAGTCCTGTACTTGATTTTTCCAAAACACTAAAGGCAGGCCTATTTTTTGACGTGAGCTACGCGCGGCGCGGTTCAGCAGTAGAACGTTTACGGGTACTCGCTTCCGCCAATTGCGGTGTGACCTACGACGTAGTTCTCTTTGATCAGGTGGGAACTGACTTCAGTCAATTCACGTCCACTGCAGAATGGATCCCCGCGACCAATAGTCAGTGGTCGAATCAGTACATCGACCTTGCCTCCCTCACCGGGAAGAAGAACGTTCGACTGGCCTTTATTGTATCGAATAAGAATGGCAACAACCTGTATCTTGACAACATTGAGATCTACAACGATGGTGATACGCAGCCGATCAGATTACCCCAAACCTACCAGCTTTATTATTCGACTCGCAATTCAAACTCCGATATCGCGCTTTCTTTTAACCTACCCGAACGGAAGAATGTGAGGCTTCAGGTGTATTCAATGCTTGGGCAGATCGTCATTGACAACGTCCTTCCCAATACCCTCAATCAAACGTATTATTTTGACCTCGGCCTTCAGTCCCAGGGTATCTATATTTTCCGGCTTCAGATCGACGAACAAGTTACTGCGACGAAAGTATTCATCGGTCATTAACAGGATTTTATATCTTTGGATTGAGTTAACAATCAATGGGCAAAATCAACGTAGCAATCCTGTACGGCGGTCGTTCTGTAGAGCATGCGGTATCCGTAAATTCAGCAAGGAATATTTTTGAATTTATTGACAGAAAGAAATACAATCCTGTTCCTATTGGCATTACCCAGAAGGGAAAATGGTACCTGACCAAAACGGTCAATAAGAATATTCAAAAGGGTAAACCCCTTTCCATTGAGTTGGATCCTAAAAAACCGCTGCTGAAAGCCGGGGCGCAAAAAATTTCAATCGATGCTGTGTTCACGCTTCTCCACGGAACGGACGGCGAGGATGGCAGTATTCAAGGGATGCTAAAATCATTGGACATACCAGTGGTCGGTACCGGAGTGCTGGGCTCATCTCTTTCAATGAATAAAATCATCGCCAAGAGGCTGATGAAGGAAGCGGGAATTCCTGTTACAGAATTTATCGCTGTAAGTTTTTACGACGAGAAAAAACCAACGTTCGAGGATGTAAAAAATAAACTTGGTGTGCCCTTCATGGTGAAGTCGGCCAGCCTCGGATCCTCTGTCGGTGTTACAAAAGTGAATTCTAAATCAGATTTCAGTCCTGCAGTGGAAGAATCTTTCAGGTACGATCACGAGCTATTATTTGAGAAATATGTAAAGGGACGGGAAGTTGAATGTGCTATCCTTGGAAATGGAGTACCGCAGGCATCCTTGCCTGGAGAGATCATCATCAGCAAGGAGTATGAGTTCTACACCTTTGATGCAAAGTACGTGGATGGTAAGGCGGTGACGATCGATGTACCCGCCAAACTTCCTGCCAGTGCTGTAGAAAAGATCAGGTCATTATCAGTCAGGGCGTTTCAGGCTTTGAAGTGTGAAGATTTCGCTCGTGTAGATCTGTTCTTTCTTGAAAATGGAGACATCTATGTAAATGAGATCAATACTATTCCTGGTTTTACTAATTCCAGTATGTATCCGATGATGTGGAAAGAACGAGGCATCTCATTTACCGATCTTATTACTAAATTAATTCAGTTATCATTGGAAAGAAATAAGCTTAATGACCGGATTCAACATAACTTTAAGTCTTCTTTAAAATTCTGATTAATGAAAATCAATTTCCCCTTCAAAGGAAAAAATACACTCGGAGCTGTTCTCGCTTCAGCCGCAACGGCCATCGGCGTAATATTGCTATTATTCGTTTCCTATTTCTATATATATCTTCCAGGCACTACCAATCATGGTGAAACAATTGCGGTGCCGGATTTGTCTGGGAAAACCCTTGAGGAAATTGAAAAGATATTAGCTCCCCGTGAGCTCCGTTATGAGGTTGGTGACTCCGCTTATTCAGCAGATTTCCCACCCCTTACTGTTTTGCAGCAATTCCCAAAGCCCGGGCATTTTGTAAAAGCAAACAGAAAGATCTATATCTCCATCAACAGAACGACACCACCGACCCTTCCTCTTCCAGACTTGTTTGGTGAGGGTCATTCAGGTTCATTGTTAAATGCTGAAGCTGTTTTGAAAAGCAATGAGCTTGTGCGAGGCAATGTGATTCGTCAGTCACATCCAAGCAAGGACTTGCTTCTAGAGATCAGGATGAATGGCGCGGTGATCTTGCCCGGAACCCGTATACCCAAAGGCTCCGTGATTGACCTTGTGGTAGGTGATGGCCAGGGAGCAAGCGCATTTCCCCTCGTGGATTTTGTTGGCATGACCTATAAAAATGCCCTTCTGCGATTGAATAAGCTGCATCTTGACCTTGGAGAAGTAAATATTCCAGACGATGTCGATACTACGGGAGTGGTCTCCTACGTTATCCGTCAGTCTCCTGCGTCAGGGGAAACGATAACCTTTGGTGACGCAGTTGATTTTACAATTGGTCCGAAAGGTTACGTACTACCAGAAGAGGAGGATCAATAATCAAAAACATCTTGAGATTCGTTGGGTTAGTTCTTACTCTATTATCTTTCTCACCAGCCTTTTCCCAACTGGTAGAATTCCCACTTGCTTCGCAGAAATCATCTCCACGTCCCCCAGACAATATTTCCAGCAGAACCCAAAGCACAAGTCTTACCCTACCCTTCTGGGATGACTTTTCGTATTCGGACTTATTACATTATCCTGATACCAGCCTTTGGTTGCGTGGCAATACTGTTTTCCTTAATAATGGAATTGGAATAAACCCGCCGTCAAAGAATGTCGTTACGTTCGACGGGCTTGATTCACAAGGCAAGCCCTATAGCGTAAACGATATCCTTGCAAAGGGTCATGCTGATACGCTGATCTCAAAACCTATTCGGATGGATCAGGTTGCTCCAGCATTGCGATCAACTACGTACATCAGTTTCTTTTATCAGGCCAAAGGCCTTGGTGAATCTCCGGATCCCGGAGACAACCTCACACTTTGGTTTAGGAACGCCAGTAAGAAGTGGGAAGCAATCTATACGATCGAAAATACGGATGCGCTTAGTACTGACAAGTTTTACCAGGTAATAATTCCTATCACGGATGTCCGATTTTTTCATGATAGCTTCCAGATCAAATTTCAGAATTTCGCAAGGCTCTCGGGCGCATATGACACCTGGAATCTGGATTACATTTATATAAATACAAACCGGACTGCCAATGATTTGACGTATCCCGATCGCACAGTATCCACCCAACTCAACTCATTATTTGTGGACTACTACGCGATGCCGTTTAAGCACTTTATATCAAATGCCACCTCTAATCTGAAAGCTCCAGCGCTTACACTTTACAACCTCTCCACTATCAATACACCATTTAGCTTTTCTGCCTACGCAACGTTGACTACCTGGAAAAATACGATAACAACGAAATCAAAGATCAAACTTGATTCTGCTGCTGAACATAACGGCAGCGGTAATGGTCTGCAGAGCCCTCTCTCGTTTTTGAACGTCTCCTTAAATACAATTCCTCCTGTCAGCGCATTCAATGCTGCTGCCGATTCTATTGAGATCAACCTTCGATATAACAGTTTGGTCGGTGACAACGTGGCCGGAGGAACCGGAGGCTATCTTCCTCAATATACTCCCATTGACTTTCGCAAAAACGATACGACCAAGATGACGTATCGTCTTTCATCCTATTACGCCTATGACGACGGTGGTGCCGAGTATGCTTTTAAGCTGAGTCAGGCCGGATCGTATGTTGCGTTCAAATATTTATATAAATTCACAGGGGTTGATACACTCAAAGGTGTTAATATCTATTTCCCTGAGTTTGGTGATAATACAACACAGTCCATTCAATTACAGGTAAGATCGGATCTCAGCGACACTCAAAATTCCATTCTATACCAAAAGGTGGTTCAGGTCAGGAGATCCGCCCGACCAGCCGACAGCCTTGATTTAGCTTTCAGATTCTATCGGTTTGAACCAGCTATTCGTATAAGCGGAAATTTTTATATCGGATGGAAACAATTAACCAACGCGGTGATACCAGTGGGTCTTGATAAAAATAATAACAATGCCGATAAAATGTTCTACAACACCAATGGAACATGGATCCGGAACACCGCTGTTCTTGGAAGCCCAATGGTTCGCCCGGTATTCGGAAAAGGTATTCCCCCGGTCATCACCGGACTAGAGAACGTAGCGCATGACCCGATCTATCCGAATCCTACCGCAAAAATTTGTTTTCTACCCTACGGTGCAGAACAAATCCGTGTGATGGACATGACCGGCAGAAAAATTGATATCGAACTGCAGCCCATGACCGATCGCACATCGCTCACGTTCGTCTCCCCTGCTTCGGGATTGGTAATCGTACGTTACGTGTTGGAGGGAAGATTCATCACTGAGAAGATCATGGTGTTGGCGGAGTAGAGATTAGCAAGTCAATTGGCGCTGGTGTGAAGCACAGCACAAAGACAACCAGCGCGATCCATCCAAGAATTCTTCTTTCTTTCGTTAACGGCGCTTCTATTTCAGAAGGAGGATGCAGAACTCCGATGACCCGGCCAATTAAAAAAGCAAACAGCAGCCAGCCCGAATATCCATTGACTCCCGGAAACAAGATGACAGAAAAATATTGCGCTGAGAAAATAAGGACGGCCGTCATTAACTGATCTTGCCAACGCCATTTTAGCCCTGCAAGACACAAATAGAGAAACCCGATAAAAACTGGAATGGTGAGTGGGAAAGGAATTTCACCGAAAAAATTCAGGGACTTACCTGGAACAACCACTCCAAGTCCTGCATAAAATAGGAATGCAATAAATACAGCAGAGGCTACTTTACGATGTCCTTTGAATCCTAGCAAACCGTAGAGCACATGCCCTCCGTCGAGTTGCCCAATGGGAAGTAAATTGATACTGGTAAACACAAGCGACAAAAAACCAGCAAGTAAAAATGGGTAATGCATAATCTCATGCACATTTGGAACGCGGGCTGGATCTGCAATAAATTTCTCAAAGAACATAAAAAGAAGATTCTTTCCCAGGATCACATCGATCGTTCCTTTTGGCATGAATTCAGAGGAGTAGACAAAATTGGCATAGCCCATTCCAAACTTCTCGTACTCAGGATGAAACTGAAAGATGTATTCCGGAGGTGGCAACGTGGCAAAT
>JBBRFP010000086.1:0-7226 GCA_038241465.1 Cytophagales bacterium
CAATAAAAAAACTGTTGTTACGCATCCTTACGAAAACTTCCCCGCGTACAATGCCGGTCTTAGAGTCGGTGACGAATTCATATCAGTCGATGGAAAGAATGTAAAAGGAAAAAATACCACGGAAGTCAGTGGACTACTGAAAGGAAGTCCAAAATCTGAACTCGACATTGTGGTAATGCGGAACGGCAAAAATCTTTCATTCAAAATTGCCCGCGAAAAAATAAAAATTAATAATGTTGTTTATCGAGGTATTATCGAGCCGGGAATAGGATATATTAAGTTTGATGACTTTACTCCAGGCGCCGCCAGAGAAATCGAAGAGGGGATCAATCAATTAAAACAAAATGGTGCCTCGAAGCTTATCATTGATCTGCGAGACAATCCTGGAGGCCTTCTATATGAAGCGATCAACATTGTAAATCTTTTTATTCCGAAAGGGAAAGAAGTAGTAGCAACAAAGGGTAAAATTCAGGATTGGAATAAATCGTATACCACATTGAACAATCCAGTAGATACACAGCTTCCATTAGTCGTTATTACCAGCGGTGGTAGTGCTTCTGCCTCAGAAATTGTTGCCGGCGCTCTTCAGGATTATGATCGGGCAATACTGATCGGACAGAAAACATTCGGTAAGGGTCTTGTTCAAACCACTCGTCCATTAGCATACAATGCACAACTTAAAGTCACCACCGCAAAATATTATATCCCAAGCGGACGATGTATCCAGGCACTCGACTATGCTCACCGGAAAAATGACGGGACGGTTGAAAAATTCGCAGACTCTTTAAAATCAGCTTTTAAAACTAAAAGTGGACGCACCGTGTACGACGGCGGTGGTCTAGATCCGGACATATATGTTAAGAATTCTCCCATTGGAACTTCCGTGATCGAACTTGCTCGATCAGGGCTGGTTTTCGATTTTGCAACGAAGTATTGCAACGAACATCCAGTGGCCCCCAGCCTCAGGAGTTTTCACATTACTGACGCCGACTACCATCAATTTGAATCATGGTTGAAAGAGCAGCACTTTACCTATTCAACTGATCTCGAAAAACAAGCTGAAAGTCTGATTGAAGCTGCCAAAAACGAACAGTACTATGATGAGTTGCAAATCAGTCTTCCAACTCTTCAATCAAAGAGTGGACAGAATCATTCAAGTTATCTAACCAAATTCAAAACCGAGATCCAGCAAATACTCGAAGACGAAATAGCTTTTCATTATGGATTGAATAAGGGCAAAGTAGATGTGACACTTGATCGTGATCCTGAAATTGCAGAAGCCAAAAGAATATTAAAAGATCCTGTCGCGTATCAAAAACTCTTGATGCCTAATTAATGGCAATTAAAAATGGCAATTATTCTAAGCATTGAGACCTCTACTTCAGTTTGCTCAGCTGCACTTCATAAGGATGATCAATTGCTTGCCGTTCAGGAACTTCATACTCGTCAGTCAGCGGGAGCACAATTGACGACTCTTATCGAACAAATAATTACGTACGCCAAAGTTTCCAAAAGTGAGATTGACGCCGTTGCTGTTGCTTCAGGTCCCGGATCCTACACAGGCCTGCGGATTGGCGTAGCAACAGCCAAAGGGTTATGCTTTGGGCTTGGTGTGCCTCTCATTGCTATCGATTCATTATTAATACTTGCCTCCTCGGTCAATGACACGATCTCGACCGATCTGCTTTGTCCAATGATCGATGCCAGAAGAATGGAGGTATATTGTTCACTACTTACTCCGTCATTGGCCATCGTTGAACCAACACATGCCCGAATAATTGATTCAGAAAGTTTCAATGCACAACTTGCAAAGCATTCAATATCTTTTTTTGGTGATGGGGCAGAAAAATGCCGGAGCACACTGAAAGGGGAAAATGCCGTTTTCCCGGAAGGTATTTTTATCAGCGCACAGAACATGGGAAAACTTGCTTTTCAGAAATTTCAGACAAAGCAATTTGAGGATCTGACGGCATTTGAACCTAATTATTTAAAAGAGTTTGTGGCAAAAACTAAATTAAAGTAACTGTTGTTAAGAAGCTAACCTTGTAGCTCTCATGTCTCAAAACGAAATCATAAACCGGGTAGCTTCGAGCTCATTGGTCACACTCAATCTTGAGGATTTTAGTCCTTCAGGCGAAATTGTAGAGATCGATCTGAAAGACATTCTCTATCAGGGAATGATCCTAAGGGAAAAAGATCTTCGTGATTTTATTAAATCGAAAAACTGGGATCAATATCAAGATAAAAATGTAGCAGTCCTGTGCTCTGAGGATGCGGTCATTCCAACATGGGCTTACATGTTGATTGGAATTGCGTTGCAACCTTTCGCATTCAAAGTTGTTTTTGGAAACAGGATGACTTTATTATCTGAACTTTTCAAAGAATCCTTGAGTAAAGTAAACTGGGAACAGTATAAAGATGCTAAAGTTGTGATAAAAGGATGCAGCGATGTGCACGTACCCGAATCGGCTTATCTTGAGGCTGCCACACGATTGCGTCCATTGGCTTCCAGCATACTTTACGGGGAGCCTTGTAGTACAGTACCACTTTATAAGAAACCAAAGTAAAGATGTCTGACAAGTCTCTTATTCTTTTTGATGGCGTTTGCAATCTTTGTAACGGCTTTGTCAATTTTCTGATCGTCCGCGATAAAAAAAATAAGTTTCAATTCGGTTCCTTACAATCAGCCAAGGTTCAATCCATATTGACTGAGTATCAGCATTCATCCAATGATATTTCGACGGTCATTCTGATTGAAAATAATACGTTGCATTCCCATTCAACAGCGGTACTAAAGATTGTACGCAGGCTTGGCGGAGCATGGCCGCTCCTATATGTGTTTATCATTATCCCCAAACCCATCCGCGATTTCCTTTACAAGCTGGTTGCAAAAAACCGATACAGGCTGTTTGGTAAAAAGGACGCTTGTATGATTCCTACGCCAAAACTCAAGGCAAGGTTCGTGGAGTAAAAGACCCTCTTGGTAATTTTAAAACCTATAGATTACTTGGTAAATCTTGCGAACAGTCTAAGTTTCCTATATACCTCCTGTGTTTAATTTTTTGTTTTTGCATCTTTGCCTCTATGAACTTCGATCGCAAAAAACACTCTGACGCATTTCTTCAACACCTTTATAAAGAGCTTTTATGGCCCCGACTAATCGAAGAGAAGATGCTTATTCTGCTCCGGCAGAATAAGATCAGCAAATGGTTTAGTGGGATTGGTCAAGAGGCTATTTCTGTTGGAGTGACGCAAGCACTTGAAAACGATGAGTACATTCTGCCGATGCACCGCAATCTTGGGGTCTTTACGGGACGCAAGCTTCCATTTTCAAAATTATTTTCGCAATGGCAGGGAACGATGAGTGGTTATACAAAGGGACGTGACCGTTCCTTCCACTTTGGAACGAAAGAACATCACATTGTAGGAATGATCTCGCACCTTGGTCCTCAAAATGGTGTAGCGGATGGAATTGCCTTGGCATCCAAATTAAAAAAAGAAGAAAAAATTACTGTTGTTTTTAATGGAGATGGTGGAACAAGTGAAGGCGATTTTCATGAAGCTATAAATGTAGCTGCTGTTTGGGATCTGCCTGTGATTTTTATAATCGAAAACAACGGTTACGGTCTTTCTACGCCTAGCAATGAACAATTCCGGTGCAAAAGTTTTGTTGATAAGGCGATTGGTTACGGAATCGAGGGTGTTCAGGTTGATGGGAATAATATCCTCGATGTTTATAACATTGTGAAATCAATAGCCGGCACCATGCGCAAGACACCTCGTCCGGTGTTGCTCGAATGTATGACGTTCCGAATGCGCGGGCATGAAGAGGCCTCGGGGACAAAATATGTTCCTAAGAAACTAATGGACGAATGGGCAAAGAAAGATCCGTTGGTCAATTACGAAACATGGCTACTTGAAGAAAAGATCATTGACAAAAAATTCTCAGATGAGCTTCGAAAGAAAATAAAAAAAGAGATTGAATCAAGTCTTGAAGAAGCCTTTAAAGAAACGTATCCGGAAGCAACCACAAGTCAGGAAATGAACGACATGTATGCCTCATTCTCGCAACATGTTATTGAGCCGAACTCAGAAAAGCAAACAGAGAAAAGATTCATTGATGCTATCAGCGACGCGCTTCGTCAAAGTATGGAGCGATATCCTAGCCTTGTGCTGATGGGCCAGGATATTGCGGAGTATGGCGGAGTCTTTAAGATTACGGATGGATTTGTGGAAAAATTCGGAAAAGAACGTGTTCGTAATACTCCCATTTGCGAGTCTGCTATTGTAGGAGCCGGGCTTGGATTATCAATTAATGGAATGAAATCGATGGTTGAAATGCAATTTGCGGATTTCGTGACGGAAGGTTTCAATCAGATCGTGAATAATCTTGCCAAGTCACACTGGCGATGGGGCCAGAAGGCAGATGTTGTTGTGCGCATGCCTACGGGCGCTGGTACTGCGGCAGGACCTTTTCATTCTCAAAGTAATGAAGCATGGTTTTTTCATACTCCCGGATTAAAGATTGTTTATCCATCTAATCCTTACGACGCTAAAGGGTTATTATGCGCTGCCATTGAAGACCCGAATCCTTATTTATTTTTCGAGCACAAGGTTTTATATCGTTCTTTAAAAGATTTAATCCCTGATGAATATTATACTATCGAAATCGGAAAAGCAAAATTGATCACAGAAGGTTCTGATCTCTCGATTATTACTTATGGAATGGGCGTTCACTGGGCAAAAGAAGTACTCGATTCACTTCCAGACATCAATGCTGATATCCTAGACCTGAGAACATTGTTGCCGTGGGATAAGGCTTCAGTAGAGACGACAGTCAAAAAGACCAACAGAGTATTAATCCTTCATGAGGATACGCTAACCGGTGGTATTGGTGCAGAGATTTCAGCATGGATTAATGAACATCTGTTTGATCACCTTGATGCGCCTGTTATCAGGGTGGCAAGCTTAGATACTGCTATTCCTTTTGCGCCTACATTAGAGAAAAATTTCCTGCCGCAAGGAAGACTGAAGGGTAAGATTGAAGAGTTGCTTAAGTATTAAAAATTGGAAAATTTGCAATGGATATTCGGATTTTCAGAGATTAGTTTGCGTGAGCAGATTCTTCTATCTGTTAAAAAAATAGTGAGAGTACAATTTATACGATGCTACTATCTTTAATTGTGGTGCGTGCAAATGCTTGGAATCTGCGGCAAGAAAAGCCGAATAAAAAAATACCGACCGCCAATCAGTTACCTAAGGCCAGAGTTGGGATACACAGAAAAAACGGAGCCATGCCACTGATTAAGCAAGAAAGAGCCACTCGCAGCGCTGTAAGTCCAATTCGGCCTCCAAATCCTTTTTTTTCGGTACCTTAGCTTGTTTTCAAATCATTTTTTGACGGCCAGAACATTCAATAGCGCCCGCATCATATCATCACTCCTGAAAGTCATAGGATTTTCAGTGGTACTGCTTTTTGTATCAAATGCTGCAATGGGTCAAAATACAAAAGGAGATAAGCCCGTTAAGAACCAGCGTCAGGTCAAGGAAACCAGAGGAAAATCGGTAAAGAAAAAATCAAAAGGAACCAGTCGCGATATTGCCAACCGTAGGCTACGTACCAAAAATCAATCTTCCTCTAATCGCGCCAATTCAACATACCGGCAATCATTACCTTATTCAAATAGAGGTTCAAAGCAGGAGCGGGCTGCAACACCAAGAGGCAGAACGTTTTCACAATCACCTAGAGAAGGCCGAACGCAGGGGTGGAAAGGTGATGTTTCAGGACATAAGATCAGGACCGTAAAACCAGGCCGCAATGATGCGGCGAGAACTAATGTTTATCCTCAAACCGGACCGTATGTGAGGTACGCAAGGAAGCAACCGAAGAAGCGGCCACCAGTTTATTCGAGGACAATTAAAGGCACAAAATTCGTGAAGCATCAACCGCGGGCTCAGGAACGAGCCTGGAAAGGTGGAGTGGACAGGGGTCCTATTAAAAACCAAAGTGCAACGGGTTCTGTTAAAAACACCTATTCTCAAAAGGGCCCTTACGTTAAATACTATCGTAAAAATCTCAGGTCGAAAGACCAACAGATTTCAAATAAGTGGGAATTAGGTACGGTAAAATCCATGTCTCGCAAGCCGCTTACAGGTGGAAGTGAAGGAACATTATACCCAGCATCAGCAAGTCGACCATTTCTAAAGCGCGGAAAGAAAAATGTCTATTGGGGTAAGTTTTCCAAGAAAGAAAAACCATTTCTCAAGGATCTAACCGGCGGCCCGTTGCGCACAAAGAATTTCAGGACAGCGCCTGGCGGACTAACAGGGAGAGACACACTTCAATTTTTTGGAAAGAGGCCATCAGGCGATCGTGCAAATCGTGTTCAAGGTGGAGGTTATGTTACTTCCGGTGGAAGAGAGAAGGGGTGGAAAGGAGATCTCGCGGGGTGGAGATTAAGAAGATCAGCAAAAGGTCGTAAAGAAGTAGCAGGCAAATTTTTCTTTCCCAGAAAACTATCCATTTCGGGCACGCGCGAGAGAGCTGGAAAAAAGGTACAGGGAAGCGGCTTTGCAACGCTTACAAAAAAAGGTGAGCAGGCAGAACTAAATTCAATTTCTGCAATTGTTTATTCAAGAGACCTGAGTGGAAAAGTTAAGAAAGGTGTCAGACCTCCTAAGAAAGGCGGTGGAAGTATTAAGGGATTATGGAATAACGGTAATCAATCAATCGCCGGTAAAGGTTTTGGTGGATCGTATCGTGCAGCGAGATACACCGGAAACCTTAAAAGAGGTCAAGGGTTTACACAACAGGGAATTGATTATTCAGGAAGGATAAACAGAAATTCAGTGAGGGGATTCCAAACCGATGGAGTCAATTATTCAGGAAGAATAAAAAGAAGTAGCCTTCGAGGATTTTCAACTGACGGAGTTAATTATTCAGGAAGAATAAAAAGAAATTCGGTAAGAGGATTTCAAACCGACGGTGTTAATTATTCAGGAAGAATAAAAAGAAGTAGCATACGTGGATTCTCAACAGAGGGGGTTGATTATTCAGGAAGAATAAAAAGAAATTCGGTAAGAGGATTTCAAACCGACGGAGTTAATTATTCAGGAAGAATAAAAAGAAGCAGCATACGTGGATTCTCAACAGAGGGGGTTGATTATTCGGGAAGAATAAAAAGAAGCAGCGTCCGCGGTTTTTCGACTCAGGGAGTTGATTATTC
>JBBRFP010000087.1:0-7187 GCA_038241465.1 Cytophagales bacterium
TTACAACGATACCGGTTTGGATCACGGTGAGCAGGCAAGCTAAAAAGGCGAGGGAGAATTCGTAGCTTTTTTAGTTGTGAAATGTGAAAAGTTAAATGTGAATTTGCAGGACAAGTGACGCAAGTGAAATGTGCAAGAACAACATTTTACATTTCACTTTTCGCTTTTTACAATTTGAACGAACGCAGCATCAGTAGTTACTGATCAATATCACGCTCCACTCTCACCCCTACGGCAATCACTCCCTTCAGAGTATCCTGTCTCATGAGCTGATCTAATTTAAGTGAGTACTTTCCGGGATATGCAAAGCGATAACGATTCAACAACGGAAGTCTATGATCGAAAAGATCGCCTAATCCACTTTCTCCAAACGGTGCGCCCGTCTTCTGATCGAACAGGTCGTTGTTGATCAGCTTTTTTGTTAGCTCTTTTCCCGTGGAATCGTAAAGATGGTACGTGATAAATAATCGTGCGTAAGGGTAATCAAGTGAGTTGCGGACGTTGTAATAAAGGTTGTAACGCTGTACAGTATCTTTAATCACAAACTCAAAACGCGGCTCATCAATTACCTTCCAGGTTCTGTCTTCAAACTCTACATTATTCTCATATAGGCGATCGCTGTCGCACGAGACTAAGGAAATTAAAAGCAGCAGGGAGAAGATACAATTCTTCAACAATAACATACTACGATATTGGTGGTTTAGGATTCCTTGGCGCTTGCGGATTCCTTGGTGTTTGCGGATTCCTTGGCGTCTGGGGATTTTTTGGGGCCGGTGGGTTGTCCGTACCTGTAGCGTTCGGTTTGTTGTCCCGGCCACGGCCACGGTTGCGTGATTTCTTTTTGTTTTTATTGCCAGATCCACTGCCACCACCTTTGTTACTGAATTTTTTATCAAGCTTGGCAAGATCACTGTTGAGAACAGATAATGGGGCACGTTCGACCAACTCATCCAGATCAAGCGTGGCAGGTTTCTTGCCTTCTTTATTTAATGAAAGAATCTCATTCACACGATCTACATTCAATGGATACCATGCGTTCTCTTCCTTATATCCAAACCACATAATCTTGCGGAAGATATCGGTCTTCTGGAGGGTTGCTTCGCCCTTTTCAGTCAATAACGGGCGACCCACCTCTGGAATATGTTTCAACGCTTCCATGTACGTTTCAAGCTCATAGTTTAGGCAACATTTAAGCCTGCCACACTGTCCTGAAAGCTTGCTTGGATTAAGCGAAAGATTCTGATAGCGAGCAGCACTCGTGGCTACATTTTTGAAGTCGGTCAGCCAAGTAGAGCAGCACAACTCACGGCCGCATACTCCTATTCCGCCCAGGCGCCCTGCTTCCTGCCTCAGACTTATTTGACGCATCTCTACACGCACCCGGAACTCACCCGCGAGCACTTTTATAAGCTCACGGAAGTCGACGCGTTCATCTGCTGAATAGTAGAACGAAGCTTTCATATTGTCTGCCTGAAACTCGACATCTGAAAGTTTCATATGCAGTTTCATCTGACGAATAATCTCTCGTCCACGATGAAGGGAAGGCATCTCACGTTTCTTTACCTCTTCAAATTTTTCAAGGTCTTTGATGTTGGCGATGCGGTAAATTTTTCTGATTTCGGCATCGTTTACCACGTTCTTCTTTTTCATTTGAAGCCTTACCAGTTCTCCCTGCAGGGAAACATGTCCTAGGTGATGACCATTCTGCACTTCTATGATAACGGCGTCTCCTGAAGTAAGATCTATCTTTTCTGAGTTTCTGAAGAAGTCTTTTTGACCATTTTTAAAGCGAACTTCCACGACATCAAAACGATCAGCCATTGGCATCTCCATATTGGATAGCCAATCGAACACGTTCATTTTATTGCATCCACCTGTATCGCACGCTCCATTATTCTGACAACCGGAAGTTTTTCCGTCTTTCTTTGTTCCACACGAACATCCCATAAATTAATTTTTTATGACCCGTTGCCTATGCCAGCCGGCGTAAGCAAAATAGAAAGAGTCAAGGGTGATGAGATGAAAAAATACGGCTACTACAATGTATATGATGACTGGCATACGGTATTCATTCTAAAAATCACACTTGATTCACTCAGCGAATTCACGTTCCACTGAGGATCTTTTAGCTAACTGGCTTTTCGATCTTTAACAAATCTACTCCAATATCCTTTCTGAAAGATACGTCACTCCAGGAAATCTCGGAAATGGCCGAATATGCATTTTTTTTCGCCTCTTCCAGATTCTTTCCCTTGCCAGTAACGGCTAACACTCTTCCGCCATCATTCACAACCCCTTTGTCTGTGCCTTTTGTCCCAGCGTGAAATATTAACGCATTGTGAGATTTATCCAGGCCGCTGATAACTTTCCCCTTTTCATAATCTCCCGGATAACCACCTGATACCATCATCACCGTCACAGCATAATCCTTGAGGAAGGAAATCTGTTTATTTTTTAACTCACCTTTTGCGCAGGCAACTAATACTTCAACAAGATCGGACTCAATTCGTGTCATGACTGCTTCTGTTTCGGGATCACCCATGCGTGCATTGTATTCGATGACGTAAGGTTCACCCTTTACATTAATCAAACCAAAGAAGATAAATCCACGATAGGCAATACCTTCATTTTTCAATCCATTAATCGTTGGAATAATAATTCTTTCTTCGATCTTTTTCATGAACGAAGTATCTGCAAAAGCAACAGGGGAAACCGCACCCATTCCACCGGTGTTTGGTCCTGTATCGTTATCACCTATTCTCTTATAGTCTTTTGCCTCCGGAAGCAGTACATAATCTTTTCCATCGGTAAGCACGAATACCGACAACTCGATGCCGTCAAGGAATTCTTCGATCAGGACGTTGGCGCTGGCATCTCCGAAGAGTTTATTCACCAGCATTTCGGATAACGCCGCCTGTGCCTCTTTAACATCATTTGAAATAATTACACCTTTGCCGGCAGCGAGTCCGTCTGCTTTTAAAACGATCGGAAGGTTTCCATTAGCAATGTATTGTAGGCCATCTTTTATCTGCGATGCGGAGAATGTTCGGGCTTTTGCGGTAGGTACATTATTACGCACCATAAATTTCTTGGAAAAATCCTTACTGCCTTCCAGTTGAGCGCCCGTTTTTCCGGGACCTACCATTAGAATATTTTTCAATGAGGGATCATTTTCAAAGTGATCGCGAATTCCCGCCACGAGCGGAACCTCAGGGCCAACCACAATCAGATCAATTCTTTTCTCAAGGCAGGCCTTGCCCAGTGCATCAAAATCTGTGGCAGCAATCGGTAGATTTTCACCGACGGTTGCGGTGCCAGCATTACCCGGTGCGATATAGATTTTATTGGTGAGCTTACTTTGATTTATTTTCCAGGCAAGGGCGTGTTCGCGGCCGCCGTTGCCAATTAAGAGGATGTTCATGCGTCAGACAAACGTCAAAGATAGCGTTTCAAAGCTCAGAATTCGAAGTTGAGGGTCCAAAGTTCAGCGCCGCTACCCGCCACAACTCCGAACTTTGGACCCTGAACTTAGTTAGCGTATTCGCTCAGGAATTTGATCCTCATCAGCCTCATTTCCTCTTCACTGAAATCTGCGTTGTTCGAGTCGCTCATCGCCTCTTCGAGGCAATCCGATTCCGAGTTTAGGAAATAGTCAAAGATCTGATCCTGCTTGCTTTCATCCAGCACATCATCGATATAATAATCGAGATTGAGCTTTGTGCCAGAATAGCAGATGTTTTCAATTTCGGTAAGGAGCTCTTCAAAAGGGATATTTTTCGATTGAGCAATTTCTTCAAGATCTATCTTACGATCTATTTGCTGAATGATAAAAATCTTAATCTTGGATTTATTAACCGAAGATTTAACGATCACATCTGAAGAAGTTTCAATATCATTATCGTCAACGTACTTCTGAATAAGTGTGAGAAAGTCTTTTCCGAATTTGTTCACCTTACCCATGCCTACTCCATTTACAGCTGCAAGGTCGTCCTTGTTGGTAGGAAAAGTGGTCGCCATCTCTTCGAGCGATGGGTCCTGAAAAATCACATACGGTGGAAGATTCTTTTGCTTGGCTACTTGCTTTCGTGTGGCCTTCAGCATTTCAAACAGCTTCACATCATACGCTTTGGAATTGAGCGGAGTCCGTTCGGTTGAAACTTCTTCGTCTTCAAGAGAAGTTGTGAAATCATGATCACGTGCAAACTCTACCGTATGGGGCTTCAAGAGGAACTTCTCGCCTTTTGCGGATAATTTGAGCACTCCAATGTTATCAATGTCTTTTTCAAGATATTGATAGATGAGCGTCTGTCGAACGACAGATTTCCAGAAATCGGCCCCTTCGTCTCCGCCGGTTCCGTAAATAGGGAGATCGAAATGACTGTAGCTCTTCACATACTCATCTTCTACTCCGCGAATTACATTCACAAGATGATTCAATCCAAAGCGCTCATTGGTTTGCTTCACTGCCTGAAGCGTAGTCATGACGGCTGCCGATCCGTCGAAGCGTTCTCTAGGATGTACACAGTTGTCACATGAGCCGCAATTACCTTCCATAAACTCTTCACCAAAATAATGGAGAAGCTGGCGACGTCGGCAAACAGGAGATTCAGCATAGAACTCCATCTCTTGCAGGAGTACGCGCGCGTTTTCACGCTCTTGTACAGTTTTGTCTTTATTGAATTTCTCGAGCTTGTTAAGATCGTTGTGACTGTAGAACATCAGGCAGATTCCTTCTAGACCGTCGCGTCCTGAGCGGCCTGTTTCCTGATAGTATCCTTCCAGTGATTTTGGAACGTCGTAGTGAACCACAAACCGAACGTCTGGCTTGTCGATCCCCATTCCAAAAGCGATGGTCGCCACAATGATGTCTGTTTCTTCATTTAAGAAGTCATCCTGATTTTTGACTCGTACGTCAGGATCAAGTCCAGCGTGGTAGGGAGCTGCTTTAAAGCCATTGACGTTCAGCAGTTGGGCGATCTCTTCAACTTTTTTTCGGCTCAGGCAATAGATGATTCCAGATTTTCCTTTGTGATCCTTTAAAAACCTGATCAGTTGCTTCTTTGTTTCTTTTTTCGGACGCACCTCATAATAAAGATTCTTCCGGTTAAAAGAAGAGATGAAAACATCTGCTTCTTCCATCTGAAGATTTTTTTGGATATCCAATTGAACCTTTGGCGTTGCTGTCGCTGTCAAGGCAATCACCGGCATATTGCCTAACTGCGCGATCATTGTTTTGATCTTTCGATACTCCGGACGAAAATCATGTCCCCATTCTGAAATACAATGGGCTTCGTCGATGGCTACGAATGATACGTTTACTTTTTGAAGGAATGATATGTTTTCTTCCTTGTTAAGTGATTCTGGTGCTACGTATAAGAGTTTAACATTGCCATCGATGCACTCCTTTTTCAGACGTGTGATTTCTCCCTTACTCAAAGTTGAGTTCATAAAGCGCGCATTGATTCCATACGCATTTAACTGATCAACTTGATTCTTCATCAACGCAATCAACGGTGATATCACAATGGCGAGGCCATCCCGGACCATGGCAGGCAATTGATAACAAAGGGATTTGCCTGCCCCCGTAGGCATAATCACAAATGTGTTGCGCCCTGTTAAGATATTCTTGATTACAGTTTCCTGATTACCTCTAAAGGAAGTATATCCAAAAAATTCTTTTAATTGAGCTTTTAATGAGTCCGTTTCTTCTGCCACTATCATGATTCCTGATCGATTAAATCCTTACATTTGGCTTCCGCAATCGATAAAGTGCGAAATAGCATTGAATATACTAAAAATTGACCACAATGCTTTCAACAATTTCACGAATTGTAGCTTGTGATTGATGAACGGAGAAGAGCCTAAATTGTTATTTTTGAGCGTGTCAAATGGATAAGAATATACATATTGTGCTCATGGCTGGGGGCATTGGCACTCGCTTCTGGCCCTATAGCCGCAATGCGAAGCCGAAGCAATTTTTAGATGTTCTAGGCACCGGTAAGAGCCTTCTTCAGTCAACGTACGATAGATTCCTGCCTATTTGTAAGCCAGAAAACATCTGGATTGTTACCCACGAAGAACATGCCGGACTTGTTCGCGAACAGTTAAATATTCCTAATCTCGATCAGATCTTAATGGAGCCCATGCGGAAGAACACCGCACCGTGTATTGCGTACGCTGCCAACAAGATTTTCATGAAGGATCCCGACGCCATAATGGTCGTCAGCCCGACTGATCATATTATATTAAGTGAGAAAGAGTTTTTACAAACAATTCAAAAAGCAGTCGATCAGGCAAAGGCACAAGACAAGCTAGTGACTCTTGGTATCACGCCAACTCGGCCTGAAACTGGTTATGGATATATTCAGTTCCTTGAAAGCAAGACAAGCCTGAAAAAAGTAAAAACGTTTACGGAAAAGCCTGCTATTGCACTGGCAAAAACTTTTTTAGAAAGTGGAGACTTTGTCTGGAACTCCGGAGTGTTTGTGTGGGGCGTGAACGCGATCTTAAAAGCTTTCGAAAAATATATGCCTGAATTATCAGAAGCATTTGAGGAGGCGAGGCCACAGTTATATACTCCAGACGAAAAGGCAGTTGTAACGCGACTCTACGCCCAGACGAAAAGCATTTCCATTGATTATGGTGTGATGGAGAAGGCAGACAATGTGTATGTTTCCCTGGGAAATTTTTCATGGTCCGATCTGGGGTCATGGGCCTCTCTTCACGAAGGCTCGCAACGCGATGATTATAACAATCTGGTGAGTGCTGATGCCTTGGTTTATGAAACTCGAAACTCTGTGATCAAAGGTCCAGATGATAAGTTAATTGTTGTTCAGGGGCTCAATGGCTACCTAGTAGGAGTTTTTGATAATGTGGTAATCGTCTGTGAAAAAGATAAGGAAGAGATGTTTAGAAGGTATGTGAACGATCTGAAGGCGAAGAATAACGGCGCCGACTACCTATAGAAAACGCGTATTTTTTTAAATGCGTAGGGCACAGCGGAAACATAGCAGTGCTTCCAACTAACCTGTGTGTTTTATGTTTACTATGTGTTTAAATTTTTATTTAATGTGTTGGGGTTTCGGAGAATAAAATTTCTGCCGGATCACTTCATAGATCGCCACACCTGCCGCAACGGAGACGTTTAATGATTCAATTTTTCCTTTCATTGGAATACTGGCAATCTC
>JBBRFP010000088.1:0-7180 GCA_038241465.1 Cytophagales bacterium
GGCCCCGGACGGGAACGTGTGAAATATGAAAATCTTATTGCCAAAACTGCCTATGTCACTGAAGCAGAAGCGGAGCAAGACTATCACAATCAAAACGATGTAGCCGAAATAAAATATCTGTATGTGCCCTACTTCGCAATAAGCGATTCAACTGTTAAGGTCACCGATTCTGATCTTAAAGATTACTACGACAAGAATAAAAAGAAATACAAGTCAGAGAACACGCGCAGTATTAGTTATGTGGTTTTTCCGGTTGCTGCATCAGCGGAAGACTCCGTTGCAATTCGTGAAGAGATGGCTAAGCTTACCAACGAATTTAAAACAATGGCTGAGGATTCTCTTTTTGCTTCATCCAATTCCGATGGCAAAACACCATTTTCACAATTCACACCTGCTACACTTCCTGCTGCGTTAAGTAATCGGGTTTTAACAGCCGGTGAAGTCATTGGTCCCTTGCTAGAGGATGGAAGCTATACAGTGTATAAAGTGAGCAAAATAACCCACGATACAGTCTACAATGCAAAGGCGAGCCATATCTTAATCAAATGGGATAATACAACTCCTGAATCCAAAGCAGTTGCTAAAGAAAAGGCGAGAAAAATTTTAAAGGATATTAAAAACGGCGCAAGTTTCGCTGAAAAAGCACGGGAATTTGGAACGGACGGTACCGCACAGCGCGGAGGAGACCTAGGATGGTTTTCTGCAGGCCAAATGGTGAAACCATTTCAAGATGCAGTATTCAAGGCAAATAAAACAGGCTTGCTTGATGATGTTATCGAAACTGATTTTGGATATCATATCATCGAAGTGACTGCTCTAAAGGATAATACCGGTTATGCCGTGGCATCAATTGAACGGACGATAAGCCCAAGCGATCCGACTCTGGATGCCACCCACCGCACAGCGGACTCATTTGCAGCTGATCTTTCGGGTGTTGACGATTTCAAAGCGAAAGCAAAAAAAGAAAATCTTTCAGTTTTTGAAGCCAATGACCTTCTCGCATCTGAGCGAAATATTAACAATATCGGGGAGGCCCGCCGAGTGATTACCTGGTTGTTTCGTGATGGGAAAATCGGAAAGGTATCTTCCGTTGAAGATCTTACAGACAATTATGTGGTGGCTGTTATGACAGGTGAAACTGAAAAAGGCTTTAAAACATTGGAAAAGGTTAAAGAAGAGATCAGGCCAATCGTAGTACATCAATTACAGAATAAATACATTGCTGATAAGCTAACAGGAAAGAAGGAATCACTGGAGGACCTTGCGAAACAGTTTGGTAAGGACGCCACTGTCAATACATTAAGCGACCTTAAGCTTAACACTACTACTATGCCAGCGGTTGGATCCGATCCAGTGGTTATCGGGACAGTCTTCTCTTTGGAAAACGGCAAAAGATCAGATCCGATCATCGCAGACAATGGCGTCGTTGTTGTTGACCTTCAAACAAAGACCGTAGCCCCAGCGGTAGGCGACTATGGAATGTTTAAGAGCCAATTGCAGCAAACTCAAACCAGTCGAGGCGGTTATTACATTGTTGAAGCGTTAAAAGATCTCGCTAAAATTAAGGATCAACGTTATAAATTCTTTTAATAGTATAATTTTCTTCATTCGTTGAAGTCCCGAAACCTGTTCTGAAAACTCAGAACAGGTTTTTTTAAGTATTCTATCTATGGATCAAGAGTGGCTGAATTCCTTTCGCGATAAACTCGATAAATTTTACGCCTGGCCGGCCTTGTATACATTTAAATTTATTGTCCCGAATGATAAGCGTGACGAGCTTCGTGAGCTCTTTCCACTACACACCACCTCCACTGAAAAAACATCTGAAAAAGGTAAATATGTAAGCTTGACCTATCAGATGATGATGCCTTCCAGTGATTCAGTAATTGAAGTATATAAGAAAGTAGAAGGCATTGAGGGAATTGTAGCACTTTAAAAAAGAGTCCAGAGAATTCCCGTAAATTGTAATCCTAAACGGATCGATTATGTGGAAACAACAGAATAATAAGCTAAAGAAGCAGTTTAAGTTTAAGGATTTCACCGAAGCATTTGGCTTTATGACAAAAGTCGCTATCGTCGCTGAGAAAATGAACCATCACCCAACGTGGACCAATACCTATAACACGGTGAGTTTCGAATTGAGCACGCATGATGCAGGCGATACCGTAACTTCACTTGATAAACAACTGGCAAAAGCCATTGATAAACTCCGTGGATAGAAAAGTATCCCTTTACCTGGTTCCCACTCCTATTGGCAATCGTGGAGACATCACTCTTCGCGCACTTGAGACTTTAAAACAAGTTGATTATATCCTTGCCGAAGACACCCGTACATCGGGAATGCTTCTAAAGCACTATGAGATCAATAAGCCGCTCCAAAGCTTTCACATATTCAACGAACATCAGACCGTAGAAAAATTAGTTGCCCGTATGAAGGCGGGTGAAACGTTTGCGCTGGTGAGTGATGCGGGCACTCCCGGAATCTCTGACCCTGGATTTCTACTCGTGCGCGGGTGTCTTGCTGCGGCACTTCCGATTGAATGCCTACCTGGGCCCACAGCACTTATTCCGGCACTTGTAAATTCAGGATTCCCCACCGACCGTTTTGTGTTTGAAGGTTTTCTTCCTCACAAAAAGGGCAAACAAACATTGTTAAAAAAACTCGCAGAAGAAGACAGGACCGTTATTGTGTATGAATCACCTCATCGCCTTGTCAAAACGCTCGAACAGATGATAGATTTCTTCGGTGTTGAACGACTTGTTTCCGTTTCAAGGGAGCTCACCAAGCTTCATGAAGAAACATTTACTGGTTCGCTTGAAAAAGTCTTGTTTCACTTTCAACAAAAAGACGTCAAAGGTGAAATCGTAATTGTCATTGATGGCAAAAGGGAATAACATTCATCCAATTATTTTTTTTATTGCTGCTGCCTTGCTCCTATCAGCCGGCAGCATCATGAACGATTTTCCGATTTTTATTTTCTTTGGATTTACCCCCTTGTTTGCGCTTACCGACCGGACAGGCGACGTATCAAATGTGTGGGAAAAGATGGAGTGGGTGTTCCTCTCCCTGGTAGTTTACTTTTTGGCAATTCACCTTTTCGACTTTTCTTTCATCGTATCATCATTCATCTATGGAATTCTTTTCACACTTCCATTCATTGGATTCATCTGGGTACGACAAGTTCTTGGAAAGTATATTGGGAATTTCACGATCATCTTGTTTTGGCTGGCCATTGAGTTCGCGTTGTTAAAACTCAGACCATCACAAAGTATTTTTCTTGCTGACACATTGAGGTTTCGTTCGGAATGGATGGTTTGGAATACACACACAGGCTATCTTGGCGCGTCCGCATGGATTCTGCTCGGCAATTTTGTAGCCTACCAGGCATTCTTGTCTGAAAATCGATTTCAATGGTATTGGATACTATTATTAGTAATCATTATCGCAGCCCCTCTGATCTATTCGTTTATGCTGAATTCTGAACCTGTCACACGAAAAGATCTTATGAATTTATACCGGGATAAACTGATCGTAAAAGATGTTATGTATCTTGCGCGCGGTGAGTTTATTGTGCGAACCTCTGCCTGGATTTCTGCATTAATTCTCTTAATTACCCTTATCAAAAGTCAAACCTCGAAGCGATGATCAAACTTTCAGCAATTGAGAAAAACGTAATGAATGTGTGTTCAGAGGTGGGCGACTTCATTGCAAAGGAAAGTTCGCTGTTCGATCGTTCACGGGTTGAGCAAAAGGAAGGTTTTAATAATCTTGTTTCATACGTAGACAAAGAATCAGAAAAAAAATTGGTAACTGCACTTTCGACGATCCTTCCTGGCTCAGGATTTATCGGTGAAGAAGGGACAGACATACAAGGCACTAACGGATATCGCTGGATCATTGATCCTTTGGATGGCACCACCAACTTTACGCACGGTCTTCCCATATTTGCGATCAGCATCGGACTGGCATTGAATGAGAAGATCGTACTGGGGATTGTCTACGAGGTGAATAAAAAAGAAATGTTTCACACAATAGAAGGTAGCCCTGCTTATCTCAATGACAAAGAGATTCGGGTCTCTTCCATTATGACATTGCAAGAGAGCTTATTAGCAACAGGGTTCCCGTATTATGAATTCGAAAAAATGGAAGGCTACCTTGAGATTATTAAAATATTCCTAAAGCAATCACATGGAGTACGTAGACTCGGAAGTGCCGCGACTGACCTCGCTTACGTTGCCTGTGGCAGATTTGAGGGGTTCTTTGAATATAATCTTAATCCCTGGGATGTTGCCGCCGGAGCATTTCTTGTTCAACAGGCGGGTGGAACGGTCACCGATTTTAAAGGCGGAAATGATTTCGTTTTTGGAGGAGAGATTATTGCTGGATGCACTGTACAACCAAAGATGCTGGAAGTGATCCGTCGCGAGTGGGAGAAATAAATTAAAAAATTTGTGTGAATGCAGGCACCTTCGCTGCCTGATCTGTGGCAATTTTATTTAAGTGTAAATACGGGTTTCGTATATTGGTCTTTGTCAATCTGTGTAATCTGTTTCAAAACTATTTTCAAATTCATATTCATGCGAAAACTTCAGTCTCTATAAACTAATCGTTATGCAAAAAAAATTACAACTTCTCATTACGCTAATCACCTTACTTTTAGCAAATTTCTGCCTTGCTCAAACGAACCTCAGTGAAAAAATTCCTGTGGATGCAGTAATAAAGAAGGGGACATTGGCAAATGGCCTTACTTATTACATCCGAAAAAATTCCAAACCAGAAAAGAGAGTGGAGTTACGTTTGGCCATAAAAGTAGGTTCTATTGTGGAAGACGACGATCAGTTAGGGCTTGCTCACTTCACGGAGCACATGGCTTTTAATGGATCAAAAAATTTCAAGAAAAATGAATTGGTGTCATTTTTACAATCCATTGGCGTTGAATTTGGTGCCGACCTCAACGCCTCCACAGGCTTTGATGAGACGATCTATATACTTCCTATTCCCATTGATAAACCAGAAAATCTTGATAAGGGTCTATTGGTTTTGGAAGACTGGGCAAGCACCGTATCGTTCGAAGCACCAGAGATCGAAAAAGAACGTGGTGTTGTCCTTGAAGAAGAGCGCATCGGAAAGGGAGCTCAGGAACGAATGATGAAGAAAATGCTCCCTTACATTCTTGCAGGATCGAAATATGAAAAACGACTGCCTATCGGGACGGTGCAAAGTCTTAAATCATTCAAGCCCGAGGTTATTAAGCGTTATTACAAAGATTGGTACCGACCCGACCTGATGGCAGTAGCCGTTGTCGGCGATATTAATCCAACGGAGGTAGAGGCGTTGATCAAGAAACATTTTGAAAAATTAAAAGCTCCTGCAGGAGAACGTCCGCGAGTATACGCCGATCTTCCTTCACGTCAAACATCAGAAGGACTTGTGATCACTGATCCCGAAGCAACAAACAGTGTTCTTCAGATTTTTTACGCAACCGAGAAAGCTAAAATTCAAACAACGCTTGGTGACTATCGTCGTAATATCATCAAGGACCTGTCAAGCACGATGCTAAATCTTCGGATGCAGGAGCTTACACAAAAAGCGGAACCTCCGTTCGTTTTTGGCGGAAGCGAGCGAGGCGAATTTGTGCACGGTTATGAATCTTATTTCGGTTATGCGTTAGTTGGAAAGGCTGGAATTGTTCCCGCTGTCAATGCAGTGATTCAGGAGAATGAACGCGCTCGAAAATTCGGATTCACGGCTCCGGAATTTGATCGTGCAAAAAAATCTATGTTAAAGAATTACGAGCGTGCCTACAATGAGCGCGACAAAACAGAATCTAATTCTTATGTAGATGAGTATGTACGGAATTTTCTTCAGGATGAGACCATCCCCGGAATTGAATTTGAATATAACTATCACAAGGAATTTCTTGAAAGCATTACTCTTCCGGAAGTCAATGAATTTACTGCAAAAAACATCCCCTCCACAGACGAGAAAAAGCTTGTGGTTTTTCAAGGTCCTGATAAAGGAGACTTAAAAATCCCGACTAATGCAGAACTACTGGCATTAGTAACTGCAGCAGAGAAGTTACCCGTGAGCCCTTTCGAGGAGAAAGCGGTGGCCTCCAGTCTCATGGAAAAAACTCCAATTGGCGGCAGCATCTTGTCAGAGAAGAAAAACGCAGAACTCGGTCTTTCGGAATTTATGCTCGGCAATGGCGTGAAAGTGGTTGTGAAGCCCACTGATTTTAAGAACGATCAGATTGTACTTTCCGGATTTCGTTTCGGTGGTCAATCTTTGTACGATCTGAAAGACATGTACAATGCCCAGTATACTTCAACGATTATCAGTCAAATGGGAGTTGACAACTTCTCACCTGTTGATCTGAGAAAAGTTCTTGCTGGTAAAACTGCTAGCGCTGGCCCACGCCTTACCAACCTTACAGAAGGCATCAGCGGGCAATCAGGCAATGCCGACGTTGAAACAATGTTCCAGCTTATACACCTTTATTTTACAAAGCCGCGCAAAGATCAAGAACTATTCAAGTCATTTATTACCAAACAAGAGGCGATGTTACAGAACATGATGAGCGACCCCCGCACCGTATATCAGGATTCTGTGCAGAAAATATTGTTTAGCAATAATCCCCGGGGACCTCGTTTCCCCAAAACATCAGATTTTGAAAAAATCAATGTTGATCGCATGCTAGAGATCTATAAAGAGCGATTTGGCAATGCACGGGGCTGGACGTTCTATATTGTTGGAAGTGTCGACATCGAAAAATTAAAACCATTATTGACAACCTATCTTGGTACGCTGCCATCAACAACCAATGTCAGCCCTTCTTATAAAGATCTTGGAGTACGTCCTGTCAAGGGAGTTGTTAAAAGATCAATTAAAAAAGGCAATGAACCAAAAAGCATTATCACAATCGCTTTTACCGGTGAGGCTCCTTTCTCCGATAATGAACAACTCAAGCTTCAAGCACTCATTGAGTTGATGAACATCAAGCTTATTGAGACATTGCGCGAAGAGTTAAGTGGAATTTACGGTGGCGGTATGAGCGGAAGTCTGAGCAAAATCCCGTACAACAGTTACGCTATAAATGTATCCCTACCCTGTGGCCCTGAAAATGTTGATAAGCTAATGAAGGCTACGTTTGATGAAATACAAAAGATTAAAGACAAT
>JBBRFP010000089.1:0-7135 GCA_038241465.1 Cytophagales bacterium
TTTTGAATAGAGCTTCAATCGAATCAACTATTATATGAGTCTTCGTAGCGAATTAAAAAAAGTAAAGTCTCGTATAAAAAAGGAGCAATTAAAGTGGTTTGGAAAGCGTGATGGGCTAAAACTCGTTATTGGGGCAAGTAAAATAGAGTATAAAGGCTGGATTCTTACTGAAATGGAATTTTTAAACATTCTAAAGAGCGAAGATTGGCAATATTCTTTGAGAAGGAACTCGGTGGCGGCTTTCCTTGCTGAGCATGTTTGGGAGCACTTATCTGCGAAGGATGGATTAGTCGGCGCAAAAAACTGTTTTGAATATTTAAGATCTGGTGGTTATATCAGGGTGGCAGTACCTGATGGTTTGCATCCTGATCCAGCTTACATTGAATACGTAAAACCTGGTGGAACGGGTGCGGGTGCGGACGATCATAAGGAACTGTACACCTATCGAACGTTTAGCGAGCTATTTGAGAGCGCGGGATTTGAGGTGAGACTTTTAGAGTGGTTTGATGAGAAGGGGGAGTTTCATTTTCAGGAATGGGATCCTGTTGATGGAATGGTCGTTCGGTCTAAACGATTTGATGATAGAAATTCAGCAGAGAAGCTTAATTACACTTCGTTAATCATCGACGCTAAAAAAAGATAGATTTTCGTTGAAACAATCATGAGCGAACGCCGCCCTGCTATTTCAATTGTCACTCCAAGCTACAATATGCTTGACTACATTAAGCTGTGCAGTGCTTCCATCGCAGATCAGAATGTTGATTACGAGCACGTAATCATAGATGGTGGATCTAGAGATGGAACAGTTCAATGGTTAAACGACAGTAAAAATATCATTTATGTTTCAGAAAAAGATAACGGCATGTACAATGCTCTTAATAAAGCAATTGACATGTCGCGAGGCGAGATTGTTGGCCATCTCAATTGCGATGAGCAGTACTTACCCGGGGTATTAAAATTTGTGGTTGATTTTTTCAATGGTCATCCCAATGTTGATTTTATTGCTGCAGATTTTCTTATCATTGATCCGCAAGGTGAGTTTGTGGCTTATAGAAAATCATTTCAGCCCCGGTGGCAGTATTTCTTCAGCAACTATATGTATACTACAACGGCCACTCTTTTTTATCGCAGAAAAGTATTTGCAGCGTGTAGATTTAATGAATCATACCGCTCGATAGCTGATGCTATTTTTTTATACGATGTAATGCGAAGAGGTTTTAAGGGAATACACGTGCAGAAATTTTTTTCAGTCTTCACCTTTTCTGGGAATAATCTGAGCCTGCAGCCTATTTCGGCAATTGAAAAGGCAAGATTTAAAAAGACATTACCATCATGGTACAAGGCTTTGAAGCCTTTATTTGCTGTTTTTTTTTATATAGAGCGCCTTTTAAACAATACTGTTTCGCAAGTATCCCCGCTGGCTTATTCTATCTTTACAAAAGATGACCTTTACAAAAGAAAGGAATTTGTAAAGGTTAATCCCGGATATCGTTTAAAGTTCGTTCGCAGGTCACAAAGATAAGGATGACTGGATCGTTTATTTGTTTATCATGAAAATCAACAAGTATTATCCATTCGCTTTTATTTACTTCTTCTTGAATATTGTGGGTCTTCCCTTTGGTCTGTTATATACCACACTCTTGACTCCTGTGTTTTATATATATCTGTTACTTAAGAAGAAGAAAGTAATCCTTTTGCGCTTTTTCCTCTTTCTCCTGCCTTTTGCAATAGTCCAAGTAAAAAATGGAGTGGATGGCTTCAATTATATAAAATCTGTTATTCTACTACTTACAGTTTACCTATTTGGATATGCTTTTTATACGCTGGTAACAACCTATCAAGGGATCGGAGGGATATTTCGAAAACTTTGGAGAGCTAATTTCATTATCACCGTTATCGCCTTAATTAGTTTATTCACGCCGTTTCGTTCGTTCCTTTGGAGTGATTGGTCTATTTCTGTTGGAAGTCTTGAGATTAATAATTGGCCGAGGTTGTTGATGCTTACCTATGAGCCGTCGTACTACGCCACGTTATTAGTGCCACTATTCATATTTTGTTTTATTAAGTTCATCCTTAAGCAGAGTGACAGAAATGCGTTTATTGCTTTATTGATGACTGGAGTTCCTCTCTTGTTGTCGTTGTCGATGGGAGTGATTGCAAGCCTCACGATATCAATTGTAATATTTTTCCTGATCAATGCAAAAATATTTCTGACGAGTAAAAGATTATTATACTCTCTTTCGGCGGTTGTATTTCTATCGCTTTCCTTTTTGGCCTTTCTCTTTATTTTTTACAGAGAGAACCCGTTGTTCATACGAATCACTGCAATCTTTGCAGGCGCTGATGGGTCAGCTAACGGAAGAACCTTTGAGGCCTTTCAGTTGGCAATTACGATTGCGGATCTGAAGAGTATCTGGTGGGGTATCGGTCCTGGCCAATTGAAGGTCATTGGAGATAGCGTAATAAGAGATTTTTACGGATACCCCAGTAGTTATGGTCAGGTGAGTATTCCGTCTGCTTTTGCAGAAACGATTGCCATGTACGGCATTATCGGTGCTGCCCTTAGGTTTTTTCTAGAGATTTATTTTTTTTATAAGACTAAAGTCCTCGGGAATTACTATCGGACATTGGTGTTCATTTACATATTTATTTATCAGTTTACCGGAAGCTTTACGACGAATATTGCTGAATATGTAATTTGGATACTCGCCTTTAGTAATGTATTCCCTCAATTTGATAAAGCCAACTTTACCAATAACTCTATTCCGATTGCAGTTAAAAAGACTCTTTTGTCATGAATATCGGAATTGAAGCAAAATGGTATTTTGAGGGGCCTCCGAGCGGCAAACGAGTGATCAGGGGCCTCGTGGATGCAATACTTAAGATTGACACAAAGAATCATTATTTTATTTTCTTGAACGAGAAGCAGCAAGCGGAATCCTTTTTATACAGCGGGCAGAAGAATGTTACTGTAATATACGTTTGGGCAGGCAATAATGCTTTGTCAAATATCTTTCTCTTGCCATTCTATTCGCGCAAGTACAAGATAGATGTAATGCTATATCAAACGTTTAGCTCTCCTTTTGATCGGGCAAAAACAATCGCCTACATCCATGATGTTTTATTTCTTTCAAACCCTGAGTATTACACACTGTATGAGAAGATTTATTTTCTTCCGCTGCGTTTTTTGACACGCAAGGCAACCGCCATCATCACTGTTTCAGAGGAAGAAAAGAGAAGGCTGATTAAATTCAGATATAGCGATTCTGCCGCGAAGATAACGGTTGCTTATCATGGCGTGGATTCTACCTTTTCGCCACGTGAGACGTATGCGGCTGCAAATATTCAATTGACTAAGCAAAAATATAATTTACCTGATCGATTTCTGCTGTTTGTTGGCAGGTTAAATCTAAGGAAGAATGTAGACAATCTTTTAAAGGCAATTCCGCTCGTCACTGATAAAACCATTCCGTTAGTAATTGTCGGGGCAGATGAGTGGAAAAAATCAAACCACTTGTCGATCATAGAATTGTTGAGAATAGAAAATCGGATTCATTTTACTGGACCTATTTATCATGAATTAGGTATTGTTTATTCTCTTGCTACCGTTTTTTGTTTTCCATCGTATGCAGAAAGCTTTGGATTGCCACCGCTAGAGGCAATGGCGTCAGGAGTTCCTATCGTCGTATCCAATACTACATCATTACCTGAAATTTGTGGTCCGGCGGGAAGCTATGTAGATCCAAACGATCCTCAGCAGATAGCCACAGCTATTGATAATTTATTGACTAATCCGCAGCTTTACAGCGAAAAGAAGAAGTTAGGCCTTGAACGTGCAGCGAAGTTTACCTGGGAAGAAGCTGCACGCATTACTATTGCATGCATGGAGTCTTGCTAAATATTAACAATTGAAGCGAAGAATCGAAAAAATTATTGCGAAACTAAAAAACGATCCGTCTTATCGATTAGATGCTTCCTATTCGGGCAAACAGTTGCTGTATATTGTTTACTTTAGGGCATTCCAGGTGCTCAGGGGTTGTTTTCTTAAAATAAAGGTGACTTCTACTGGAATAATCTTTTGCGGAAGAAATGTGATAGTCGAGCACGGGTATCAGGTCAAAGCCGGCAAAAACCTAATTTTTGAAGATGGAGTGCATATCAATGCGCTTTCGGAAAGGGGAATTGTGTTGGGTGATAATGTCACAATTGCCAAACGTGCCATTTTGAATTGTACTGGAGTAATAGCCAATAAAGGTACAGGAATAATGATAGGTAATAATTCTGCCGTTGGAGCGCTTTCATTTCTTGGAGGTCAAGGCGGAATTACGATTGGTAACGACGTGATTATGGGACCTCAGGTAAAAATATTTTCTGAGAACCATAATTTTTCTGATCCCGAAATGGTCATCAGAAAACAAGGAGAGTCGAGAAAAGGAGTGACCATTGGAAATAATTGCTGGATTGGAGCAGGTGTAACTATATTGGATGGTGTTAATATTTCAAATGGCTGCATTATTGCAGCAGGTTCGATAGTAACTCATTCCATTCCAGAAAACTCCATCGTGATGGGTGCTCCCGGAAGAGTTGTTCGATCAAGATTGACTATTTAAACAACTGAAATTGACTCCTTCAAGATTACACGTCCTAAAGTATTTCTTATTGAAGAGCAAAAATAATGTCTCCATTGGGGAGATGTTTAAATTTTTTATTGACTCTTCTTATCACTCAAAAGCGAATCGCTTCATTAAGTCAATAGAAAATGTGGGAGAGTTCAATAAAGTTCTGTTTATCGGATACGACGAGCCACTTTATTATCCGTCAGATTTTTCGTTGAAGTCACTTGAACAGGTAGTGGTGGAATCTTTTTATTCAGATAACTGGCATTATTATGAAACTTTCGGAACGAAAGTCACGTCGGACGATTATGTCGTTGATTGCGGTGCTGCCGAAGGGCTTTTTTCGTTTTTAATTCAACGGCGTGCCAAAAAAGTGTTTTTGGTTGAACCCGTACCAAAATTCTGTGCTTCACTAAAAAAGACTTTCCACAACGGCTTGAATATGGAAATCGTGCCCGTAGCTCTGTCTAATGAAAACGGCTTCGCGAGTATATCTGAGCATGATATTTCTTCTACACTTTCGCTGGGAGAGAAAAAAGATGTTAGTGTTCCAGTTACAACACTGGATGAACTTTTTTACGAAACGAATATCCCAATCTCGTATATAAAGATTGATCTGGAAGGTTTTGATTTTAAGGCGTTGCTGGGTGCACGGGAACTGATCAAGAAAAATAAACCTAAGATTGCCGTTACAACCTATCATGCGTTTGAGCATGCTCAACAGATTGAAACGTATCTGAGATCAATTGTGCCAGAATACAATATTAAACTGAAAGGAATTTATCAGATTTCTGGGGCACCTGTGATGTTGCACGCCTGGAAATAATCAAATAGTTTTTATCTCCCGTTTATAGGGTGCGCAAAGCAAAGTGAAAAGTAACGCACAGAAAACAATTCCTTTATTCGACTCAAGTATCGATTCAGAGAAGCTGAATAGCAGCGTAATGATCAGAAAACAAACAAACATCATATCCTTCTTCCGAAGGGCTATTAACAAAGAATTCGTAAAAAGTAGTCCCATGGCAATCACGCCAATCACGCCAAGTTGCACGTAGGTAAAGACCCATTCATTGTGGCTGTCGAACTCGGAGAACGCCTCCAATTGATATTGAGGAAGCGAGTACAGGTGATTCAGATAATCCTGACAATCTCCCGTTCCCACACCCGCAATAGCATAACGATCCTGCCATGAATGAAAGATCGCCATTTTCCAGAATAGAAGCCGAAGGTTCAGGCCCGTAAGAACCTCGCCGTTGTACTCGTCTTTTGTTATGACGGAGATATCTTCAGTTAATTCTGTAAAACGATTTCGTGTAGTATCATTAAAATAGAGAATGGACGAAGCAGCTGCTACCAATCCGATCACGACAAATGCGAATATTTTCTTATTTCCTATTTTGTGGTACAGTAGAGCTATGGACGCTATTCCAAACGCAATGATGCCCATTTTGGAGGCAACTAAAATCAGGAAGCCGACAGCATACAGAAAAATTACTGTCAGAATTAATACGCCGTTCTTCTTTTCATGAACTGAATTTAACAGTGTATGGATCAGTGTGAGCAAGCCAAATGCAAAAAATAAAGCGTAATAAACATAGTGAACGAAAGGCTTTGTAAAAGTTTCAAAATAGAATGCCTGACTGTCATTCAGGACTGATGATTGATACGAAGCAATCGCAAGTAAAATGATGCTGGTGGCAATAGTGATATAACCAATTCCTTTCAAAAGCCGCTGAGAATAGACACCCGTTTTTTGAATGAGTGGCAGAGCCAAAACCGGGATTAAGAGAAGGGTCATTTTCTTTTCAAGGATAAAAATTCCCGTTTTTAAATTCTCTGAATACACAAGGCCTATGATCAGGAGGCCATACATAAGAAGTAGAATTTGAACTGTCTTATTTTCAACAATACTTTTAGAAAAATCTTTCAGAGGAGTATTAATGAGACAGAAAAGCAACAGTGCTATGATTGTGGCTGTACTTACATTAATCGAAAAAAACAATGCGGCATACGCGATCCAAATCAACCAAGTTAGAATGCTTTTAGTATTTTTGAGCGACGCGATCATTAACGAACAGTGAACTCATTTAGGCGGTCAAGTTCTATCTATAAAATGAAAATTGCAATTCTAGGTACAAAAGGCATTCCAAATAACTACGGGGGCTATGAGCAATTTGCTGAATTCATTTCAAAGAAGCTTGTAGAACGGGGTCATGAGGTCACGGTCTACAATCCGTCTTTCCATCCTTTTAAGGAAGATAAATTTGAAGGCGTCACCATTATCCGGAAATACAGCCCTGAAGGGATTATTGGAGGTGCCGCAAATTTCATCTATGACTATTTGTGTTTAAAAGATGCGCTTAAGAAGGATTTTGACATCGTCTATGAAGCCGGTTATCATAGTGTTGCTATTTCCTATAAACTGTTAAATATTAAAAAGATAAAACATCCGGTTATTCTTACCAATATGGACGGACTTGAATACAAACGATCCAAATGGAATGCACTTACCAGAAGCC
>JBBRFP010000090.1:0-7083 GCA_038241465.1 Cytophagales bacterium
CGCCTTGTGTAGTATAGGTATAAAATAAAAAGGATTGTCTTATTGAATTGGACTCGATGATGAGGGTACGGCAATCAGTGTCAATGCAGTTAGTGGTACCGTTCTCTGAAGGATTGGTGCAGCCGCTTGCTGACGTGCTGGTTTCTATCCATGTTCCCAGGAGGGTTGGGTTAGGATCACTATCCTTGCTACAGCTTATTACGAATAGAAATAAAGACGAGAGAATACCAAGTGAAAAAAGCTTCTTCATTGACTAATATTATATCCGAGGTTGTAAAAGTACGGAATATTGGAAAAATCTGGTGCGTTTGTAAGAAGTCGTTTTCAAGCAGACCGTTTCTCACTTTGATGAACGATAGCTTTCACACCTTGTTGAATTCGGTACACTTCTAGGTTTTATTCTTTTAAACTGCTTATTTTAAATATGAAAAAGTATATTTATCTAATTCTCCTTTGCCTTTCTGTAAGTGCTTCACTCGCTCAGTCTGCTCCGCCACGTCTCATTATTCGCGGAGATGATATGGGATATTCCCATTCGGGCAATCTGGCCTTAATCAAATGTTTTAAAGAAGGAGTTCAAACGTCAATCGAGATCATTGTTCCTTCGCCTTGGTTTCCGGAAGCTGTAAGAATGTTGAATCAAAATCCTACTGCCGATGTCGGAATACATCTTGCCATTACGAGTGAGTGGGATAACATTAAATGGAGACCTGTATCTTATTGTCCAAGTATTGTAAACGATGACGGCTATTTTTATCCAATGGTGTTTCGTAATAAGAATTATCCTGGTCAGTCGATATCAGAAAGCAAATGGAATATCGCCGATATCGAAAAGGAATTTCGGGCACAAATAGAAATGGCGCTGAAAAAAATTCCTAGGATACGTCACATTTCATCACATATGAACTGTACGAATCTGTCTCCGGAAGTCGCAGCGATGACACGAAAGCTCTCGAAGGAATATAAAATAGACATTGATCTTGGTGAGTTGGGCGTGGAGTACGTTGGTTATGGAAGCGGTGTCCATAAAACATTTGAAGAAAAACTTAATAGTTTTCTTACCATGCTTTCATCTTTAGAGCAGGGGAAAACCTACTTGTTCGTCGATCATCCGGGTCTTAATGACGAAGAACTCAAAGCTATCTCACATATTGGCTATGAGGATGTGGCCATTGATCGTCAGGGGGTAACCGATCTCTTCACGAATGTAAAAGTCGGATCCATGATAAGACAGAAAGGGATTCAGCTTGTTTCCTATAAAGACATTGCTAAATCAAAACGCTGAAAATTTCGATTAGTATTACATCCAGAGAATCCTAAGATCCAGTAAATCCTGCTCCAATGCCCGGTGACCTCAGTCCAGAAAGTATCGCTATCATATTATCCGTTGCGCTTCTTATTGGAATGGCAAAGACGGGAGTTCACGGTGCAGGAATGCTGTCTGTTCCGCTATTGGCAATTGTTTATGGCGGAAAGGCATCCAGCGGAATGATGTTGCCCATGCTGGTGATCGCGGACGTGATGGGGGTGTGGTACTATCATCGTCACGCTTCTTTCAAACATTTAAAAATATTGTTTCCATGGGCGGCGGTAGGGGTGATCGCTGGAAGTTGGGCCGGAAGTTTTATACCGGAGGATTTGTTCAGGATCATTATGGCGATCACGATTTTCATAAGTCTCATTGCTATGGTGTGGCTTGAACTTGGAGGCAAAGAAAGGGTTCCTGATAATATTTACTTCGGCGTGGCTGCCGGGTTCCTCGGGGGGTTCACATCGATGGTGGGTAATCTCGCAGGAACAGTGATGGTTATTTATTTTTTAAGCATGCGCTTGCCGAAGAATGTATTCATTGGCACAACCGCCTGGTTCTTCCTGGTGGTTAACTGGTTCAAGGTTCCATTTCACATATGGGTTTGGCACACCATTGATGCTGATTCGTGGCTCTTGGCGCTAACGATCACGCCGGCGATTGTGCTGGGAGCTTATCTTGGAATAGTGTTCGTAAAAAAAATGAGCGAGAATGTTTATCGATGGTTTATTGTGGGGATGACGCTGGTGGCTGCAATTGTAATGATACTCAAGTGATACTGTCAGCGGTTAATCCCACTTTGACAAGTTATTAAAAACGTAGTCAGTCGCTGGTTGAGGTGATGTTTAAAGTTGGTTTCATCCCTGGATTGTTACTTTCTTTTGCTTACCCAAAAAAAGAAACCAAAGAAAAAACCCCACGAACGCTGCGCAGTGATGTTTAGCGTTGCGTTTTTTCAGAGTATTGCCTGCATCGCTTGACGCCCTCGCGGCGCATGGGTCCGGCGGGCGGGGCCGTTCTTTAATCGCTATAAACTACAACCTGAAAAAGTAGGATTAAAAATTAACGATTAACCGTTCCTACTCAATTCTGATATTGTATTTATCAAGTAGCCCGATCACACCGTCGATTTTAAATCTGGCTTTATTTATTCTATTGTTTTCTGGATCGAGTGAATAATTTTCTGCCGTCCGGAAGTCGGCGCCGTCCAGAACCGTATTATTAAAAATTGCTCGCGTAAGGTCACATGCTTTAAACGCGGCATTTGTAAGATCTGATTCCGTAAAATCAACATCCTGAAGCTTACACTCATCAAAGCGGATATTCTTAAGCTTTAAGCCGTAAAAGGAAGAAAGATTCAAAATGCACTTCGTGAATTCAAAGGACAGTAGAAATGGATTACATTCGTCAAAGCGCATCCCCAGCATTTTGCAGTTGGTGAATTCTACTCCTTTCAACGATGCTTTCTTAACCTTTGTCATCGTCAAATCGCAGCTTTCGAATTTGCAGTCCGCTAATGTCGTTCCGGAAAGGTCGCATTCTGAAAAAAGACAACTGTTGAAACTGCAGTTTTCGTAATTCCCTTTTAGAAATGACTCCTTGGTAAAATCAACCGTGTTGAAAGTTTTATTTTCTACGTCAGCGCTCATTTTAAAACTCCAACTTTCAAATAGCTCGCTGCCGCGGAATTATGATATACCTTGTGCTGTGCCTTTTGATATGCGGATGCAGGCGCAGTGAAAATATTGGTGAATGTTTGCGGATTGCGATCCGCCCATGGAAAGCAGGAGCTTTGAACCTGAATCATAATCTTATGGCCTTTCTTAAAGGTGTGTAAGATGTCTTGCAATTCTACTGCAACATCAGTCATCTGATCGGGTATAAATGCTTCCGGCTTTTCAGCACTGTTGCGATACTTGCCGCGGATGATTTCCAATCTTACAAGTTGTTGAAATCCACCAAACACTACGCCGGGTTTCTTTGGATCATTCGGAGCGTCATTGGGATACACATCAATTACCTTCACCACCCAGTCAGCATCAGTCCCGGTCGTTGAAACCTTCAGCATCGCTGTGATGTTTCCACCCAGCGTTATATTATCCATCAGTGTTTCTGTTTGAAAGCTCAATACATCCGGCCGTTGAAAGGCAAACCGTTGATCTTGTACCATGTAGGTCTGTAGCACGCCATCATCAATTTGTGGAGTGTAGGGAACAGGATGAGCGGGATCAGACAAAAACTCGGAAAATGAATTGCTGACGGTGGGTGCTTCGAAGCTGAGCATTCCATTGGGGTGAAAGTATAATTGTTTCTCCTGAATGTTTTTTGGTGGCCACGTTTCAAACTTACGCCATTGATTGGTGCCCGTTTCAAAGATCGTTGCTTCCGGCAAGTCGGATGGTTTCTGTGGATCGAGCAGATGATGTCTGAAAAATTTAGTTTCTATGTTTTCCTGGTAGAAGGGGGAGGTTTTTTGTCCGAAGTTCACATTCCCCAATGATTCACCGGTGCCACGTGCCCACCCACCATGAACCCACGGACCAATTACAAAGATATTTTCAGTGCTGGGATTCTGTTTCTCAATTGCCTGATAGGTTTTAAAAGTGCCATACAGATCTTCTGCATCGTACCATCCGCCCACGATCATGACGGCATGTTTGATATTCTTTAGATGTGGAAGGAGATTTCTGATCTTCCAGTGTTCATCGTAGTCGGGATGATCAAAATTTTCAAGGAAGTAGGGATTTCTTTTTTTGTAATAAATATCTTCAGCGTTCTTCAATGGACCCATGCGGAGATAGAACTCATACCCGTCAGGTGTATCCATATCGAACAACGGCTGCATTGGAACTTTCGCAGGCGTTACGTTTTCCTGAAAGTATGTGTAAAAACCGAAATTAGCAGCTAACATAAATGCTCCATTATGAAATGCATCATCTCTTCTCAGGTCGGCCATGGGCGCTTGTGGCGAAGACGCTTTTAAAGCAGGATGCTGTGCCAACGTTCCTGCAGAAGCATAAAATCCCGGATAGGAGATACCCCATTGGCCAACGCGTCCATTATTACTCTTAATATTTTTTATGAGCCAGTCAATTGTATCGAACGTATCGGATGATTCATCGACGTCCGTTTTCTTTTTCTTCACATCAAGATGAGGAGTCATTTCGAGAAATTTACCTTCCGATGCCCAACGACCGCGAACATCCTGATAGACGACGATGTAATTATCCCGCAACATGAATGAATTAGGAGAGACGGATCGTTTGAATTTGTCAACACCATAAGGCGCGCAGCTGTAAGGAGTTCGTTGAATGATCAATCCGTGATTTGTTGAAATATTTTTGGGTGTATAGACTTGCGTAAAAAGTTTGACTCCGTCACGCATAGCCACCATGTATTCTGATTTGCTATAGTTCTCACGTACGTACGCTGAATCCTGAGATGAGGTAAAAGAATTCTGCGCGAGCCCGAAGAAGGGGCAAAGTAGAAGGAAAATGATGATAGAGTTTTTCAAAGGAAAGAATTTTGGTGGCTGCTAAAGTAGTGAAAAAGAGTTACTCGATCACCCGGAGGTTTACCGCTACGACGCCGAGGCGCCGTCTGGCACCGATTCATTTCGATCATAATTCTTCTGTTTTTTCATATGAATCAATTCAATATATTCATTCTCGAATTCAATCATCTATCCTATGAAAAAGCTCCCTCTTCTCTTATCAATAATGATGTTATTAAGCCTTTTCTTATCTGCCCAAAATAAATGGACACCAGAAAAGATTATGCAGTACAAGAATATTACAGGTACGAATATTTCGCCTGACGGAAAATATATTGCCTATGTGGTTCGCGTGCCACTCATGGAAGGAGAGAAGTCTGAATTCAATACCCAGATATGGGTTGCTGCGACTGACGGATCATTTGATTCACAATATACACGCGGTGATAAATCTTCAAGCTCTCCTCAGTTTTCCCCAGACGGAAAACAGATTGCTTTTCTTTCCAATCGGATAGCGGATAAGAACCAGATATTTGCCATTCGGTTGATGGGTGGAGAACCGGAGCAGATCACGGATACCAAAACCGGAGTTTCATCTTTCAAGTGGTCACCTGACGGGGCCCGGATTGCTTATCTGATGAAAGACCCGGACACCAAGGATGAAGAAAAGATGAAGAAAGAAAAAAATGACGTCATTCTCGTAGATAAGAACTATAAATATGACCACCTCTATACTGTATCGCTCGCCGCTGATAAAGCAGGAAAGCACAGCACAAAGCGTTTGACTTCCGGAATGTATCACGTGAATGGATTAGACTGGTCACCAGACGGGTCAACCATCGCCTTTTCATTTGCACCAAATCCAAAGATTAATGATGCTGGATTGGAATCTGATATTTCTACTATACCATCCGATAGCGGCAAGGTAACATCATTGGTCAAACGATCAGGGGTTGATGTGAGTCCTTTTTATTCTCCCGATGGGAAATGGATTGCGTTTCAATCAAGCGGAGGCCAGCCCGAACGTGTTGGACTTGCTGACGTTTTTAAAGTTGCCAGCACCGGTGGTGATCTGATCGAATTACAAAAGACACCGGATCGCAATGCAAACATTGTAGCGTGGAGTCAGGACGGTACGTATTTATTCATTTCTGAAAATTATAAGACGTCCGGAGTATTGCTAGCACTTCCTGCCAGCACCAGCATTAAAGTATTGAAGGGTGATTACCTTGCTTATTCTGAGTCAAAGCTTCCAATCATCACCAGCTTAAAAGGATCAAGTGGCGGTTTTTCAATCAGCAAGAATGGCAGCCGGATGAGCTATACATTTGAGGATGTCAACACGCCAAAGGAGGTCTTCACTGCGGGATTAAAAGGAGAGGGTAATAAAAAAGTATCGAGTGCCAACAAGAATTTTGATGCACCTGCTTTGGGAAAGACGGAATTGATCTCCTGGAAATCAAAAGACGGATTAGCAGTAGAGGGTTTGCTGACGTACCCTATTGATTTCGAAAAAGGAAAAAAATATCCGATCGTACTCGAAGTTCATGGTGGCCCTGCCGGAGTTTTTTCACAAGGGTATACCGGCGCCCCGTCGATCTATGTTACACAATACTTTGCGCAAAAAGGATTTATTGTGTTGCGACCTAATCCACGTGGAAGTTCTGGCTACGGAAAAGAATTCCGTTATGCCAACATTCGTGACTGGGGTTTTGGTGACTACCAGGATCTCATGACAGGAGTGGATTATGTAATTGGAATGGGGATAGCAGACGATACAAAACAATTCGTAATGGGATGGAGCTACGGAGGTTACATGACCAGTTGGGTGGTAACTCAGACCGATCGTTTCAAGGCTGCAAGTATGGGAGCAGGATTACCAAACCTCGTAAGTATGGTTACGACCACCGATATTCCTGATTACATTGTTGCGCATGCCGGAGGCAAGGAATTCTGGGAAGAATATGAAGAGTATGAAAAGCATTCGGCCATCTATCAGATAAAAAATGCAAAGACACCTACGCAGGTAATACACGGTGCCAATGACCAGCGTGTGCCTTTTACGCAGGGTCAGGAGTTTTACAATGCATTGAAGCGTAAAGGTGTAGATACGGAGATGGTTGTTTATCCCCGCACGCCGCACGGTCCGCAGGAGCCAAAGCTGCTGATGGACGTGTCACCACGGATCATGACATGGTTTGAAAAGTATTTGAATTGATGCTGGTGCAACCTGCTCATCGTCACTCGCCGCCGTTGGTGTAGTTGATTGGGATCTGGAAGT
>JBBRFP010000091.1:0-7059 GCA_038241465.1 Cytophagales bacterium
ACATTTCACAACGGAAGAAGTTACGGAACAACTTCGCAATCTGATCATCACTCGCTTTACCGATGCGGTGGCAGAAAGTAAAATTCCGATTCTGGATCTCGCAGCAAATTATGATGAGCTTTCAAAATTCATCACCGGAAAGATACATCCTGAGTTCAACTAACTTGGTGTGGAAGTCACAAAGTTTCTCGTGGAAAATATTTCAGTGCCAACTGAAGTAGAAGCAGCCCTTGACAAACGTAGCAGCATGGGCATTCTTGGCAACCTCAATCAATACACACAGTTCCAGGCAGCAAATGCCATGGAAGCAGCAGCAAAAAATCCGAATGGTGGTGCTTCTGAAGGTATTGGATTGGGAATGGGTTTCGCGATGGCAAAGCAGATGGCCGATTCCATGAATCAAAACAACCAAAATAACTCTAACAATAGTGCTCCACCACCCTTGCCAGGACTCAGTCCTTATCACGTAGCAGTTGGCGGAACACAACAGGGTCCGTTCAATAGTGACACGCTGAAGCAAATGGTGCAACAAGGAACCCTTACGAAAGAGTCGCTCGTGTGGAAATCAGGAATGAGTGCATGGACAAAAGCGGGTGAAGTAGCGGATCTGAAACTTATTTTGGACTCGGCACCACCGCCACTCCCGACAACGTAGGCAATCATGGCAGTAGTCCCGTTGGGAGATTTCCTAATGACTAATGCCCATATCTTCTGCGGGATCGATTTCAAACAGTTTACCCCCAATCAATCAAAGCAATACCGTTGGAAACTACCGTACTCAAGAATGAGATGTCATGCAAAGCCTGTGGTGCACTACAGACTTTCAAACCCGGAACGTTAAAACTAATTTGTCAATACTGCAAAGCTGAGACGGATATCGCCCAGGCAGGGCACGTAGAGATTATTGAGAATAACCTTGAGGAGTTTCTTGCAAAGCACGTTGAAGAATCAGAGAAGATCGTTGTCACGACGATTCAATGTGAAGCCTGTGGCGCGACTTCTACCGTTAATCCAAAAATCGCTGCCGATCGATGTCCTTTCTGTGCCACCACCTTTGTGCTGAAAAATGGCAGTTCTTCCAGCGTTTACAAACCCCAGTATGTATTGCCTTTCGGAATTGACAATAAGAAGGCGCTTGAAAACTTTCGTGGATGGCTGAAGAGTCTTTGGTTCGCGCCCAATGAACTAAAACACTATGTTGACCGCGCCGATCGCCTTAGTGGAATGTACCTTCCCTTCTGGACCTTCGACGCTCAGACAGAAACGTCCTACAGCGGTGAACGCGGAACCGATCATACGCGCTCAGAAAATTATACTGACAGCAATGGCAGAAGTCAATCGCGCTCCGTCACCTACACCACCTGGCAGGATGTTTCGGGCAATGTAAGCGACACTTTTGACGACATCCTCATTGAAGCCAGCAATACCCTTCCAAAGCAAAAGTTAAGAGCGCTGGAGCCCTGGGATCTCAAAAATGTAGTAACCTATAGTGATCAGTACCTCAGCGGATTTCGTTCGGAGAATTACCAGGTGGATCTTCCAGCTGCGTATGTAGAGGGAAAAGGCAGGATGAAAGATGCGATCGTTAGTACCATTCATCGGGACATCGGTGGGGACCGGCAGCGAATTCATTCGATGAGCACCGACTATCACAAGCCCACGTTCAAATACATCTTACTTCCTGTCTGGATAAGTGCCTTTCAATACCAAAAGAAAATTTATCAATTCATTATTAATGCAAGAACGGGAGAGGTACAGGGAAGCAGGCCGTACAGTGTCACAAAGATCGTGCTGGCGGCCATCGCGGGGATTGTGATTGCGATTACACTTTGGGCAATCTCTAACTAAGGAACTGCATTAGAAGATTTATAATTTATAGTTGTAGAAAGTGAAATGGAGAAAGTGAAATGTAAAAAGTGAAATGTGAGGCATTCTTGTAATCGATTTGATTTTCAAGCTTTATCACTAGCATCTAGGCTAAACCAAACAACCATACACGAAACTTTACATTTTACTATTTGCATTTTTCAACAAGGCTTCTTCCTTCGCGGGAAAAATTCTCTTCACCCCCACTAGCAAAATAATCAAACCCACCACCGCTCCAAACGCCATCACTCCTGTCATTGGCATGGCGGTGCGTGCAGCCATGAGGCCTACGGCAGCGGCAGCGAGTGAGCCCATTCCCATTTGAAGCGCGCCCATCAAGGCAGATGCACTTCCCGCTTCTTTGTTGAAAGGGGCCATGGCCAGCGCAGCAGAATTGGGGAAACTAAAACCCTGGCAACCAAGGAATAGGAAGATGAATGCTATTAATCCATACAGTCCAAGCACATCAAAATAAGACCCTACAAAAAGTACCACACCAAAGACAGATTGCAAAATCAATATAACCTTCATGATTTGTTCGCTGGAAAATCTTCTGAGTATAAGTGTATTGATCTGACTGCTTGTGATCAGTCCACCGGCAATAAGCGCGAAGGTCAAACCGTACTGAGGTTTGGAAAGACCATGTAAGTCCATGAAGATAAACGGAGATCCAGCGAGGTACGCAAATAATCCTGAAGAGGCGATCCCTCCTGCCATTGAATACGTATAGAACTGTGGATCTTTTGCCACTTTCATAAAGCTGGCGATGATTGGCTTTGGCTTAAGTGAAAACGTCGGATCGGGCTGCTTGCTTTCGGGAAGCCAGAGGATGACGGCGATCAAAATCAAAAGCGTAACCATTCCAAGTACAATGAACACAAAGTTCCAGCCGACGGCATCGATCACATAGCTGCCCACGGTAGGCGCAAGAATGGGCGAGACACCAAGTATCAGGATCAGGTAGGAAAGGATCTTCGCATTTTCATTGAGCGGGAACAGATCGCGTACAATCGCTCGTGGCGCCACCATTCCTACGCAGCCACCCAATGCTTGAAAAAACCGCCAGAAGATCAACCATTCAACAGTAGGTGACACGGCACAACCATAAGAGGACACGATATAAATAACGAGTCCCAGGTACAGTGGCCGCTTCCTCCCAAATCGATCTAGCAAAGGACCACAGGCCATCTGTCCAATGCACACACCAATGAAAAAGCTGGATAGTGAATAGGCTACCATGTCCACACTTGTATGCAGATCATCGGCAATCGATATAAAGCCAGGCAAATACATGTCGATAGAGAACGGGCCAATGGCAGATAGAAGGCCAAGGAGAAAAATGACGATGAAACGCTGCGTTTTGTTCTGGATCAAAGACGGGGAGTTTGAAGGCAAAGGTATGACTATGATGACTAAGATTAATAGTTTTTCGGTAATCTGTAAATGGTAATCAGTGATTATAGGATCAGTAGTCAACAGCCCGGCTCGAATGCCCCGATGGAATATCTTTTTTGAGATTTGAGGGCCACAATAATTTTCGCTGTCAAGCAGCGAAGCGACAAATCTGTGATCATTTCTATCGACTGTAAAGACAGTCGAATCTCATCTATGCTAATCTTTCTAAAATCTATACGTTATTTTCCAACAACAAACTCATACCTCCCCGATCCCACTCCGATCACAACGTACTCCCCTTCCTTCCCCTTCACACGGAAGTCCTTATTCCCCACGATTGCCTGATTTCTTTCCGTAATACTCTCTACCGATCTCGCCGGAATAAAAATAGTTGCCGTCGTGTTGGCAGGGATCGTCACGCTCATGGATAATTTTTCATTCTCAACTTTCCAACTGGATTTTATCAAACCATAGTAGGTCTGCAACTCAGCGCTCGTCATTGTTAGGCCACCTCCTACGTGTGGCTTAATAATAATGCTTTTGTACCCTGGCGACGCTTCCTCAGTGTCAATACCTGCTACAACACGATACATCCAATCACCAATGGCACCGTAGGCATAGTGATTGAATGAATTCATCCCCGGTGTTTGAAAGGTACCATCGGGTTTGATTCCATCCCATCGTTCCCAAATAGTTGTGGCACCCATTTTTACAGGATAGAGCCACGAAGGATACGATTCCTGCATAAGTAATTTATACGCGACGTTGGTGTGACCAAAGCGGGTAAGGACGTGCGTTAAATAGGGTGTACCTAAAAAGCCCGTGGTAAGGTGATTATCATACGAGGTCACATTTTCTACAAGCTTCTTTGCTGCGTTTGCGCGAAGAGATTCGGGTAGCATATCAAAATTTAATGCAAGGACGTAGGCTGTCTGAGTGCTGGAGACCAACCGGCCGTTGGAGGTAACATACTCTTTATTAAAGGCTTCCTTTATATTTTTTAACAGCTCATTGTATTTTGTGATATCCTCCTTTCTTCCCAACACCATCGCAGCGTTCACAACCAGTTGAGTGGAATGTGCAAAGAAGGTCTGGGCAATTAAATATTTATCAGTGACGGCTGATCTCCCATCATTGTCATCAAAGGGCCTGTAAAAAAGCCAGTCACCAAAATGAAATCCTTTATTCCATAAATAGTCAGTGCTATTCCTTTCCATAAAACCAACCCACGCTTTCATACTTTCAAATTGAGTTTCCAGAATGCGCTTATCGCCATACGCGAGATAAACGTTCCACGGAATAATGGTTGCTGCATCTGCCCAGCCCGCCGAACCTGCAGCGCCGACACCAAGAACATTGGGTACGACAAAAGGTACACTCCCATTGATCTGGTCGGCTTCGACGTCTTTCAGCCATTTTGCAAAAAAGCTATGTACGTTCATGTTGAACATAGCTGTCCGGGAAAACGCCTGCGCATCACCCGTCCATCCAAGTCGCTCATCCCGCTGAGGACAGTCCGTCGGCACATCCAGAAAATTACCCTTCTGACCCCACTGGATATTGTGTTGCAACTGATTGATCAACGGGCTGGACGAAGTGAAATTTCCAGACGGCTTCATATCAGAATACAACGCGATTGCATTGAAATTCTCAAGTTTAATTTCTCCCGGATATCCCTCGATCTTTATATAACGAAATCCCTGGAAGGTAAAATGCGGTTCAAAGGTTTCTTCAACACCTCCTTTGAGGATGTAAACATTTTGTTGTTTCGCGATGCGAAGATTCTCGGTATAAAAATTTCCTGCCTTATCAAGCACTTCAGTATGATACAGCCTTATCTGATCGCCCGCATTCCCTTTTACTTTCACCTGAACCCATCCGACAAGGTTTTGACCAAAGTCAATGACCTGATCGCCTTGAGGAGTCTTTATTACTTTTAGCGCAGGAAATACTTCCTGTTTTCTTATAGGTTCATTAGATGTAGCGATAAGTTTATTCAGATCATCGGGTGCTACTTCAACTCCCGACCATTGACGATCAGAAAAACCAGCCACATTCCATCCGGTTTGTTCCTTCCTTGCATCGACCGTCTCACCGTTGTAGATCTCAGAGCTCACGACACTTCCAGTCGAACTCTTCCACGATTGATCGGATCCGATAGTTTCCATCGTTCCATCGGCATAGCGAATCTCCAATTGAAAGAGAAGGCCAAGATCTTTTCCGTAGTAGTTCTTCTGTCCTCCCCATGCGATAAATCCACGATACCAACCGCTACCCAGCATCACACCCACGGCATTGTTTCCTTGATTAAGTAAACTGGCGACATCGAACTGCTGATATTGAAGACGTTTTGAATAGCTGGTCCAGCCGGGTGTGAGATACGCATCGCCAATTCTCTTTCCATTGATACTCGCCTCGTACAATCCATGAGCCGTGATATAGGCCGTTGCTGATGCGATCTTTTTAGAAGTCTTAAAATCTTTTCTAAATAACGGGCTTGCCCGATTCACGGTATCTTCTTTATAACCTGGCTGAATCCACTTCGCCTTCCAGTCGGACGTCTTAAGCAACGCCATTTGCCAGAACGATGGTTCGCTCCACTGCGAGGCCGTTCCATTCTGATCCCAACTGCGAACCTGCCAGTAATATTTTATCCCTGACCCCAGTGGTGAGCCATTGTACTTCACATACACCGATTGATCCGAAAATACTTTTCCAGTGCTCCAGATAGTGCCCTTGCTCAATGTGGCGATACTCGTTCCCACGCGTAGTTCATAAGCTGATTGAGTCGTATTTCTCTTCTCTGACGCTAACTCCCAGGTAAATACAGGTTGGATAATGTCGATACCAATTGGATTGGTACGATTTTCAAGGAGGAGATTCTGGACTTTGAGTTGCGCGAAGGCGAAGGTTGTCAGCAGGCTAAAGATTGAAAGGAGAATGGATTTCTTCATGAACTAGAATTAATAGGATTTAAGGGTTGTTGGATGAACCGACTACTAAGCTAATAAATAAGATGTCATGAACTATCCTGTATCAACACGTCAACACATCAACACTTCAACACATCAACACTTCAACACATCAAACCGTGACCACCCCTATAACCTCTTCTTAAAAAAATACAACACTGGTGAATCCTTGTTAACGATCGCATCAGATTTAAACGCTGCGTACCAACCGGACTGCAATTTCAAATATTTCGTCCACCAACGATCATCAGCAACAACTTGTGCAGGGGAAGCATTGAGTATTGCACCAAGCGATGTATTCACCTTCACTCCTTCCGGTGAAACAAATTTCAAATCAGATGTTCCCACATAGTCAATCCGGCGATCTTTGGTGAGCGTGACTTCGTACCGGACATTGTTGTACAACAGCTTATAGCATAGCTTTATATCGCTTCGGCTTACCGATAAAAACGTCGTTGAGTCAGTAATATTTCGTTTGAAAGAAGATACGCTCATCCCAAGGTTGATCTGAGCGCTACAAGTGAAGGATACTAAAAACAGCATCCCGAGCCCAACAACCGGAATTCTCATAGCCCTCACTGTCTCTCTTTTAAATAGCACAGCTGATAAGGATTGGGTTCGAAAAATGCGAATCCTAAAATTCATTTGCTTCTAAAGAATAAGTCGAACCCCACCTAACTCAGCAATCTTGTAGGAAGACTTATGACCGGGAGAAGCAATGAACATAAAGTTGACCGGAATTTGCCATTCATGACTTAATTTTTTAATCAGCGCCGGCGTGAACACCCCAATCATCTGAATAAACTCGATATGAATCTCCGGGTAC
>JBBRFP010000092.1:0-7046 GCA_038241465.1 Cytophagales bacterium
CAGGCAGGATAAAATTATTTTCAGATATGTGAGACTTGACAATGAAGAGAAATTCATAGACCCCGCAAAAGATCTTCTGCTGACAGCTTTCAACGAAACAACAAAAGCCTCTGGCTACTATAAACTTTCTCTTAAAAATGGGAAGCTTACAAAGCTCATAATGGATAATTTTAGATTCGGAGGAGCGCTAAAATCCAAAGCTTCCAACCAGCTTCTCTTCACCCGTGAGAGCTTTCGTGAATTTCCAGACGTTTGGACTGCAGATCTCAATTTTTCACTACCGAAAAAAATCTCAGATGCTAATCCGCAGATGAAGAATTATTTTTGGGGAAGTGTTGAGACGGTTACCTGGACCTCTCTTGATAATATCCCCCTGAGCGGATTGCTTTATAAACCCGAAGGATTTGATCCTAAGAAGAAGTATCCAATGATTGTTTATTTCTATGAAAAAGAAAGTGATAATCTCAACGCTCATTTTAAACCAGAGCCGCTCCGGTCATCTGTTAATCGGTCGGTCTATACCAGCAATGGTTACTTGATTTTTGTTCCTGACATTGTTTACAAGACAGGTTTTCCAGGTGAGAGTGCCAAAAATTGTATTATGCCTGGTGTGACATCCCTGATCGCCAGAGCGTTTGTAGATGAAAAAAATATAGGGATACAGGGACACAGTTGGGGTGGTTATCAGATTGCTTACCTGTTAACGCGAACTAATCTATTTAAAGCGGCAGAGGCGGGCGCGGTTGTAGCGAATATGATCAGCGCTTATGGAGGAATACGCTGGGGAACCGGGATTAGTCGTATGTTCCAATATGAACATTCGCAAAGCAGAATTGGAGGAACGCTTTGGGAGAAACCAATGCACTTTATTGAGAACTCACCGATTTTCTTTGCGGACAAAATTCAGACACCTTTGTTGTTGCTTCACAACGATGCGGATGATGCAGTGCCATGGTATCAGGGAATTGAAATGTACATGGCTATGCGAAGATTGAACAAGCCTGTGTGGATGCTTAATTATAACGGTGAACCACACTGGCCTGTGAAGCGCGAGAACAGAATAGATTTTCAAATACGCATGATGCAGTTTTTTGATTATTACCTCAAAGGAGCCCCTGAACCTGTCTGGATGGAAAAGGGTGTTCCGGCAGTTGAGAAGGGCATTACAAAAGGATATTGAGAAGGTTAGAATTGAGAAAGGTCAATTGATAAAGTAAAAATATTTGCTGAAAAGATCTGCGATTAACCGCTACCATTGTCAGCTTTTTTAACTGTCGATTATTACCGCTGGTTATAAATAAAAAAAGCTTCTAGTTATGAAGCTTTTTTTAATCTCAAACAGCAGAATTAATTATCATTCTTTGCTGGTGTTTTTTTAAAATACTTGTCGTCATCATCCACCTCAACCTCCTTTTTTTCTTCGCGTATGCCGATAGAAAGAATTTTGAATTCAGTTCTTCGATTGCGTTGACGACCTTCCGGATTGTCTGTACCGTTGCGGTTTGTATTGCGTGCGATCGGTTTTGATTCACCGTAACCTTTTGCCACTAAACGTTTAGGATCAATGCCTTGCTTGATAAGGTACGCAACAGTTGCATCTGCGCGACGCTGGGACAGTCGTTGATTGTAATCTTCATTGTCAACGCTATCTGTGTGTGATCCCATTTCAATGTTGATTTCTGGATTATCAATCAGGATCTGATACAACTTATTCAATTCAATGGCGGCAGCTGGGCGAATATATGCTGAATCAAATCCAAAGTAGATGTTGTTCAAACGGTATGCTACATTCTTTTCGAGGCGGTCAAGAACAAGTAACGTATCGAGGGTCACATTTGTGATCAGTTCTTTTAGCGATTCAAGTGGAACAGATTTTCCTTCAGTAGTGTAAAGTCCGCGCTTGACGAGATATCCATCGGTTTCGCCAATGAGAGTATAGTGCTCATTTTCGAAAACGCGAAATAGAAACTTACCATCATTTCCTGTTGTAAAATCCTGCATCAAATCTCCTTTATTATCAAGAAGGGAGACCTTTGTATTTGGTAATATCTCCGTTGTGCTGTCTTTTTTGAGGCTGTAGGTAATCCCCTGAAGGTAATAGTTAACTACCTTCAGATTAGGATCATCATTAATGAATGTATAGATATCGTCATCGCCCTTTCCGCCATCTCGGTTGGAGGTAAAAAAGCCGCGGTCCGGTTTGAAGAGGAACATCCCGAAATCATCAGCAGTAGAATTTACAGGCTGGCCAAGATTTTCAAGAACAGTTTTTCCATTCAGGCGATTCACGACAAAGATATCGAGCATGCCATAGCCCGGATGTCCGTCCGAAGAGATATATAGTTTCCCATTCTCAGAAACGTAAGGTAACATTTCATTTCCTGAGGTATTAATGTCAGGCCCAAGATTTTTTACTTTTGAAAAACGGCCACGCGAATCCATCTGGGCAGTATAAATATCCTGACCACCAAACCCGCCTTTTCGATTAGACACAAAATAAAGTGTTCTTCCATCCGGGCTAAAAGAAGGAGAAGACTCCCATGATGTGGGCTGATTGATATTCACCTGAACAGGTTCTGTCCATTCGCCATTGCGGAAGCGTGACAGGTACAGGTCCACATCGTCTGCTCCCTTGCGTTTTCCAGTATTACCTTTTGCAAATACCATCGTCTTTCCATCAGGAGAAAAGGCAATCGTTCCGACGTTTACGTTTGGAGTATTGATTGATTCAGGGAGTGGCTTTACTGTAGCGATATCAACGTTGGCACCACTGGTAGATGCTTTATACAAATCAGTGTAGGGGGTACCTGTTGTTTCGTAGATCTTATCGTTTGATCGTGAAGAAGTAAAATACAATTCGCCGTTTAGATAGGCAGGAGAATATTCGCTAAAGTTTGAGTTTAGTGTCTCGAGGTTTTTTATACGGTAGTAACTTTTCTTCTCCCCTAATTTTTCAAGGTAATCGAGCGCAGCAAGTTCTTTGTTTGCTCGGTCGCGCATATTGTCATCACCTGCATCCGACCTAAGCTGTTCTAGTGTTTGTTTGGCTTCCGAATATTTACCATTAGCCTCCTGAGCTTTTGCTAAATAGAAAAGAACAGAGTCCTTGTTTATTTCTTTTCCACCTGCTTTTGAATAAAATGTTTCAGATTCTTTGATACGATTTGAGCGGCGATAACTTTCAGCGATATAATAATTGGCGGTGCCATTGTTCGACTGTTTGTTTAAAACGCCCTTATAATAGGTGATTGCATCTTCGAAATTTCCGTATTTAAAATTCTTAAGTGCTTTCTTTTCAGAACTGCAGGAAATCAACACAAGAAGCGTGAAGACCGTGGTTAGCGTTAATAGATTTCTATAAATCCTTCTCATAGTGACGAAAGGTACAAAAAAGTAAAATCTTAGAATTTTAGCCAGTTACCGCGGCTTTAGGTAGATATTTAGCCAACCATGAATTCTGTACCGGCATTTGCCAGCTTGATCTCCATTCTGCCTTAGTGCCGACTAGATTATTTAACGTAATGGATGTACCGGTTAGTGTTTGATTTTCAAATAGAGTTTTTAATTGAGTAAGCGGATAGACTTCAATTTTTCCATCTACAATGAAAGCAACTCCGGATCGGTCAAAAAAATCTAATCCCTCTTTTAATTGCAGATCTTTTAAAAAGCGAACACTGCCATCAATTGAACATCCGCTAGCCCCCTGCTGATGTTCGTCCACAGCCATAATGACAAATTGATCAAATGCCAGTCTGTAGGAAGTATGAAGTGGAGTTCCGTGAGCAGACCACTGGTCGCAAAGCGTCTTTAAGCCACTTTCAAGCCCAACTTTTTCCGACGAAGTAAAGGCCCTGTTAGACTGATAGATCCAGATTCTCGAGTGATCAGGCAACGTCTCAAATGGAAAGTACATTCTGTCTCTGTTTAAATTCTTAATTCTTAACAACCTCAGCATCAATCAAAATGTTCCCCTTCATCTCAGCAGGAATTGGAATCTGAAGAATCGTCAGGATCGTTGGCGCCAGGTCACCGAGCTTTCCATCTTTAATTGTTCCCTTATAGGTGTCGTCGACAAAAATGCACGGCACAAGATTAGTAGTGTGAGCTGTGTTGGGAGTGCCATCTTCATTTTTCATAAGTTCGGCATTTCCATGATCGGCAATTATAATTACAGTATAGCCATTTTTCCTTGCCACTTCTGTAACGGCTTCATTACACTGATCTACTGTTTCAACGGCCTTTACCACTGCGTCGAAAACGCCTGTATGGCCAACCATATCCGGGTTTGCAAAATTGAGACAAATAAAATCTACTTCTCTCTTTTCGAGTTCTGGGATGATCTTGTCACGGATATCCATTGCGCTCATTTCAGGCTTGAGATCGTATGTGGCGACTTTTGCAGAAGGACAAAGCAAACGAGTTTCCCCAGGAAAGGGTTCTTCCCTTCCACCATTAAAGAAGAAAGTGACATGTGGATACTTCTCCGTTTCTGCTATTCGAATTTGTTTCTTGCCTGCTTTTGAAATCACCTCACCCAATGTGTTTATAAGATTGTCTTTATCAAAAAGGATTTTAACATTCGTGAAGGTCTCATCATAGTTAGCCATGGTGACATAGTACAGGTCAAGCTTTTTCATTCCGTACTCCGGAAAATCCTTTTGTGTCAATACTTCAGTGATCTCTCTTCCGCGATCGGTTCTGAAGTTAAAGCACAAAACAACATCGCCTTGTTGAATTGTTGCCAGCGGCTCCCCAGACTCATCTGTAACAACAATCGGTTTTATGAATTCATCCGTAACATTTGCGGTATATGATTTTTCTACTGCTCCTAAAATATCTTGTGTTTTTTCACCAAGGCCATTTACCATGACATCGTAAGCAAGCTTCACTCGTTCCCAACGTCTATCACGATCCATTGCATAGTAGCGTCCGATCAACGTTGCGATCTTTCCTGTTGTCTTGCTTAAGTGGACTTGTAGCTCCTTAAGATAGCCAGCGCCGCCTTTTGGATCAGTATCACGACCATCTGTAAATGCGTGTACAAAAAGGTTTTTAACACCAATGTTATTTGCGATCGTACAAATTCCTTCGAGGTGCTTGATGTGAGAATGTACACCTCCATCCGACAACAGTCCTATCAAATGAATAGACTTGTTACTGGTCTTTGCATATTTTAATGCTTCAAGCAAGACGGGATTATTATCAAGCTCCTTTTCTTCAACTGCTTTATTGATTTTCACCAAATCCTGATACACCACTCTCCCTGCCCCAAGGTTCATGTGACCAACCTCAGAGTTTCCCATTTGACCTACTGGGAGACCCACCGCCAGGCCAGATGCCTCAAGCTTGCTGTGAGAATATTTTTTGTATAGTGAATTTATATATGGCGTCTTTGCATGGTCAATAGCAGAAACTTTCAGGTTGGTGGCAATTCCCCAGCCATCAAGGATCATCAACATCACTCTTCGGTTCATAAATGTAATTTTGTAACAAATATAGCGGTGAGTTAAGTCATTTTAAGCCTTAAAATACCCTGTCTTGGCAGGGAGAATTTAATGGCATACTTTTGGACGGAAAGTCAGGCAATGAAGCGTTTATCAATTTTTTGGGTAATAATGGGGATGGCGGGTTGCCTCGCGCAGGCTCAGTCGGAGATTTTCAACCCGATGAAGGATGCTATTAAAGTCAACGATGCTGCGGCCCTTGTAAAGTCTTTTGCGTCGTCCGTCGATATTAATCTTGAGGGAAATATTAACACGTACAGCAAAGCCCAGTCTGAATTTGTCTTAAAAGACTTTTTTAAGAAACATCCCGCCACTGATTTTAGTATTGTGCACATGGGGTCGTCTAAAGGAGGGCTTCAATTTTCTATTGGTCGTTATCTGAGCGGAAGCGACAGCTATAATGTTTTGATTCGTTTGCGTCAGGTAGGAAGTGAGTACCTCGTTCACGAAATTAGTTTTGTAAAAGAATAATCAAAGCGATTCCGCTTTATCATGTATCCTTCCTACATCACACCTCAGAATCTTCATTCATTTATTCAATCAGCATTGATTGAAGATATCGGAGAGGGGGATCATTCAGCATTAGGAGCGATTCCAAAAGAGACAATTGCAACAGCACGTCTGCTCATCAAGGACAATGGAATTCTCGCTGGTATCGAGCTGGCAGAAAAAATTTTTCAGCAAGTGGACAGTAATCTACAGATTGAGTTTTTTAAAAAGGATGGTGACGCGGCGGTTAAGGGAGAAATAGCCTTTACGGTCAAAGGATCTGCCCGCTCCATTCTTGCAGCAGAACGCCTTGTCCTCAATTGTATGCAGCGAATGAGCGGCATTGCAACCTATACCAATAAACTGATCCGACTTGTCCATGGAACAAACGTTAAGTTAATGGATACCCGCAAGACCACTCCGAATTTTCGAATGATGGAAAAATGGGCTGTACTCATTGGAGGAGGGATGAACCATCGCTTTGCTTTGTATAGCATGGTTATGTTGAAAGATAATCATATCGATATGGCCGGAGGAATCAAGTCGGCAATCGAAAACACAAAAAGATATCTTAAATCTATTGGAAAAGAACTTAGGATTGAAGTCGAGACGCGCAATCTTAAAGAAGTAAAAGAGGTTGTTGACATCGGTGGCATCGATATTATTATGCTAGACAACATGGAGACGAAGGAGATGAAGGAGGCCGTGCAAATTGTTAATGGTAAGTTTATAACAGAAGCAAGTGGAGGTATAACTGAAGCTACGTTACGACAGGTTGCCGAGACAGGAGTCGATTGCATATCTATCGGAGCGCTTACACATTCTGTGAACAGCCTGGATCTAAGTTTGAAAGTCATTAAGTAAAACGACCCTCGTGGCCGACCTGCCAGCAATTCTAAATTTTCAAATTGCATCATTTTCAAATTGATTAACTTCGCGGCCCATTAGGATTTAATTATGATCATCAAGACGAAAAATTATCGCTTAGACAAGCAGGAATACATAAAAATGGCCCTCAAAAGTATTCTCCTAAAGATGTGGTGGGCAATCCCG
>JBBRFP010000093.1:0-7033 GCA_038241465.1 Cytophagales bacterium
TTGTGGAATCAGAAGTCTCCTTCATTGATCGCGAATTGTCCACCAAAAAAACAAGAGAAGGCTTTTCAAAAATATTCTCCGTCTGCTTAAGGATTGGTCCTAACAACAACATCAACAATGCGGTTGCAAACACTGTCCTGATCGCAAAGAGCAAGCGATTGATATTCTTGCTCCAGCTGTATTTGGTCGAATAGAGAACAAAGGCATAACCCAAACCTATCGCCAGACAGATAAAAAAATAGAACGGAGAATATTCAAAGATGAGACGCTGCATGAATTCGTTGATCGTGAATTATTAATCGTTGTTTAGTCGGGCGATTTGAACGATCAAGTTAATAACCATATTTATCCTTCCACAATCGTTTAAGATAATTTCTAAGTTCTTCTTCACGGGGATTGCTTCCCGGATCATAGAATTTTTCCCCCGCAATTTGCTCCGGCAGAAATTCCATGTTTACAAAGTTATCTTTAAAACCGTGTGCATACTGATAATCTTTGCCATAACCGATGTCTTTCATCAGCTTCGTTGGCGCATTTCTAACCGCCATCGGAACAGGCAGATCACCCGTTTGGTGCACTTTACTCATCGCACTCCCGATTGCTACTGTACTTGAATTGCTTTTCGCAGAACACGCCAGGTAGGTGGTGCATTGACTCAGGATCAGATTTGCTTCCGGATAGCCGATCATATTCACGGCCTGAAAAGCGCTTGTCGCTAAAACAAGTGCTGTTGGATTGGCATTTCCGATATCTTCAGATGCGAGGATGACCAATCGTCGCGCAATGAACTTGACATCTTCACCACCTTCGATCATGCGTGCGAGATAATAGACGGCAGCATTCGGATCACTTCCGCGAACGGATTTTATGAAAGCAGAAATAATATCGTAATGCTGCTCTCCGCTTTTATCATAAATGGCTACATGCTTTTGCGCCACTTCCATTACGAGTTGATCTGTTATTTCAACATTTCCGGAAATGGATTGACTTATTAATTCCACGAGATTAAGAACTTTGCGTGCATCACCCCCCGATATATTGATCAACGCACCATACTCTTTTATATCAATCTTTCTGCTTTTCAAGTCAGTATCTCTTGTCAGCGCCTGGCCGATCAGGGTTTTTATTTCGTCTTCTGTAAGCGACTTTAATATGTACACCTGGCATCGGGAAAGTAATGCAGAATTAACTTCAAATGATGGATTCTCTGTTGTAGCACCGATCAATGTGATAGTTCCCTTTTCAACGGCCCCCAGCAACGCATCCTGCTGTGATTTGTTAAAGCGATGAATTTCATCAATGAATAAGATCGGCCTGTTGGTGTGCTTGGCTTTCTCAATTACCTCCCGCACATCCTTCACACCGGCACTTACGGCACTTAGAATATGAAAGGGCCGCTTCACCTCGTTCGCAATGATGTTGGCAATGGTAGTCTTCCCAACTCCGGGCGGCCCCCACAATATCATGGATGGAACATTCCCTGTCAGTATCGCTTTGCGAATAATTCCGGTTGGACCCACCAAATGCTCCTGCCCGACAAGGTCTTCCAACCGATTAGGTCGCATGCGCTCTGCGAGAGGAGATGATGAATTAAGCAACGACATTATTAGAACGAGATTCTATTAAAAACCTGAACCGATTTTTCCAACATGAGGTCATTAAAATCCAAGTGCGTAACCAATCGTACTTGTGTGGCACCAAACGCAAGAGCTTTGATTTGATGATCGGCTAATTTCGTTAAGAATTGTTGAGGCGTTATGGTTGCGATCAATTCAAAAATAATAATGTTTGAGTCTACCGGCATTATTGAACGTACATAGGATTTATCTTTAATCACGTTCCCAAGTTCTTTCGCACGCGAATGATCTTCTTTTAACCTGTTAATATTATTATCCAGCGCAAAGATCCCGGCAGCCGCAAGAAATCCAGCCTGCCGCATACCTCCACCAAATGCTTTCCTTGCTCTTCTGACTTTGTGTTCCAATTCCTTTCTACAGACCAGCACAGATCCAACCGGTGCGCCAAGTCCTTTTGATAAACAAATGGAAATGGTGTCAAAATATTGTCCGAGATGCTGCGAATTATCTCCGGTTTCTACAAGTGCGTTGAAAAGGCGGGCGCCATCAAGATGCATCTTCAATCCCTTCGCACGTGCCATTTCACTGATAGCCTTTATTTGCGCTAGATTGTAATAGCTGCCCGCTTCACGCACGACGGTATTTTCCAGAGAAACTACCGATGTTATTGCGGCATGAATGTCTGCGCCATGATTAATATTTGATTCGATTTCTGCTACTGTTAGTCTTCCCCGATCTCCAGGCAAAAGACGAACGCTTACATTGCTATTCCCTGCAAGTCCACCGCCTTCATATTTATAGATATGGGCGCCGTGATAGCAAATCACCTCGTCAAACGGTTGAGTGTTGACCCTTATACCAATCTGATTTGTCATTGTTCCGGATGGGCAGAATATCGCCGCATCCATTCCAAGCAATTGAGCGCACTTCTCTTCAAGTTTCTTAACGCTCGGATCTTCTCCAAACACATCATCACCAATTTCAGCTTGCCACATCGCTTCTAGCATGGCTGGGGTTGGCTTCGTTACGGTGTCACTACGCAGATCAATTGTCATATCCAGATTAAAGCCTGAAAATACAAAAGTTCATAGTCCGAAGTTCAGTTTTCGAAGTTCGGAATTTAAAGTTCAGCGTTCAGGGTTTGCTTCTAACCACTCTGCAAATTGCTCCTCGGAATCTGCTCCAATCAAGCAGAATCTGCTCGAATTCTCCAAAAAAAAGAAAGCGACCCACCGGGCCGCTTCTCTGAATTATAAACTGAACCTGAAAATTACATCAATTGAAAAGTTATCGGTAAGCTGTATTTAACGTCTACTGCTTTACCGCGTTGCTTTCCAGCTACCCATTTTGGCATCGTTGATACCACACGGATTGCTTCCATTCTTAAGCTCTGATCAACATCGCCATCGTCCGTTACAGTTACTCCACGTACCGTTCCGTCTGTTGCTACTACGAAGTCAACAAATACAGTTCCTTCTAATTGCTGATCCTGAGCTTCCTTAGGATAAACGAGATTGTCTCTCAAATATTTGTCAAGTCCTTCCGTCCCACCTGTGAATTGCGGATCAACTTCAGCTTTGTTATATACCGTCACTCCGGTCTCATCTTTGTAATACGGGCTGGTCTTGTAAGTTTCTTCCCAGGCGATTCTTCTCATTTCAGCGCGCTCTGCTCTGTCTTTTTCAATTTTGGCTCTTCTTTCTTCAGGTGTTAGTGTTACTACAACCGGCGCAGAAGGCTCCGTTACTACAGCTTGTTCCTGGTTTTCTTTTTTCGGTCCACATGCTTGCGTTGCCACCAGAGCAACCGCCAGCAGGATAATGTTAAAGTTTTTTTTCATAGTTGATAGGTTTGGTCCTGTATATATAAAGAAGTGTGCCAACCGTTAGGAGCTTTGAATAGGCCTAACCCAATTTGGGCGTTCTACAGATTGGGGAAATTTTTCTACGTAGGAGTGTTAATATTGTGGCTAAAGGTTATTCGAAGATGCATTCACTAACCTCCAGCTTGAACAGACGGTTATAAGGAACCGACCATGAAATGGACTTCAGGCCAACAATCAGGTTTCAAAGCCCGCTGTTACAAAAACAAATTGCAGCAATTAAATCAAAATGCCGCAGGGGTGACATAATTACATTCTTCGAGGTTTGATCGCCCATCAACCTAACGTAAGCGATAATAATGTCATCCTTTCAGAATTCAATTTTTGCTAATTGTCAACTATCTACAATTATCCGACACCCAAACCCCATCAATCATCACTTTACAAACCTTCGTCAAATACTCAAAAGGATCTCCATTAAATAAAACCAGATCCGCATCCTTTCCCTTTTCAATGGTTCCAACCCTATGATCGATTCCAAGTAGCTTCGCTGGATTAATTGTAATCGCTTTCAAGCCCTCATCAAACGGCAAACCATCAGCAACTGCCACAGCTGCTTCCCAGATCAATACTCGTGTTTTCGGCACATAGGCTTCATACCCCGTTTCAATGCTCACCGAAAGACCCGCCTTGGTAAGGATAGCTGCACTTTCACGGGTAAGATTCACCATATCGCCATCGGGACCTGCCATCGTTGGATGGAGAATTACTTCAGCTTTAGCCGCTTTGATCTCCTCGATAAGACGATAGGCTTCCGCTCCTCCATCAATGACGAGCTTAAGTTTAAACTCCTTCGCTAAACGTATGGCACTCATGATATCCCCGGAGGAATTTGCAGTAATCAATGCCTTCATTTTTTGCTGAAGTAATTTGGCCAGCATTTCTAATTTAAGGTCTGTAGCCGGACGCTTAGTTGAATCTTTATTGGCTGAGTTCTTAATATAATATTGTGCTTTAATCAACTCAGTCCGTAGCATAGCCACCTGCTTTGCTTTGGTTCCAGGCGATGTGAAGTTGGCACCGACAGACGGGCCAATAGTCATGGCTAGCATTGCCGAAGGATTAATGACTACACTTTCAACAGTACCAGGTTTGGTTTTTACAATGATCGTCTGACCACTCACCAGGGCTCCGATCCCATGTCCGGTATGAAGTGTCGTGACACCGTTGTCACGAACATACTTTACAAGTAATTCGTCAGTATTATAGGCATCAATGGCTCGTAACTCTGGTTGTATTGGAGCGGATTTATCAAGCTGATCCTGATCAGTAGTAATGTTTAAAGCTCCGGCCATGCCTACAACTGATCTCGCATCAATCAGACCTGGTGTAACTACTTTTGATTCAACCACGGTGTAGTTCGCAGGGATTATTAATCCGACGCCAACGTTCTCAATTTTCCCGTCCTTGATAAGCACAACACCATTTCTTATTGGCGCGCCACTTATTGTATAAATTGTTTCTCCCTTAATCGCAATTTGCGCAAACGACGCCGTTGTGATGAAAAACAAGAATAGTAGTATTAAATTTTTCATGTTGAGTTTCCGTTTGGATAGTTATTGATCGTCGCCCTCATCGTCATGGTTATGGAATTCACCACGCTCCGGTCTATACACATGATACCCTCCCACAGCATAAGCCTTATCGGAAGGATTTGAAAGATCAAAACGCTTCTTTCCTTCTACCCAGGTCTGCTCCACTTTTGTATAAACACTAAACGGATCGCCTGAGAGAATAATCAGATCCGCATCCTTACCAGCTTCCAGCGAGCCAACGCGACTTGACATATCCATCATCTTTGCACCGGCGATTGTTAATGCCTCCATTGCTCTTTCACGACTTAATCCCTGTTTGACCATCAACGCAGCACCTCTTAATAAAAATCTTGAATCTGTAATACCATCGTCTGAATGGAATCCAAATAACACACCGGCTTTCTCCAACGCAACACCATTGTTAAATGAGAAATTCATTGCCTCAAGCTTTCCGCCCGGCGAATCAATGGTGATGATGGAACAAGGAACTTTTGCTTTCGCAATCTCATTTGCTACTTTCCATGCTTCTGAAACATGCTGGAGTACGAGACGAAACCCAAATTCCTTTGAAAGTCTTATCGCTGTAAGTATGTCATTTTCTTTGTGCGTATGAAAATGAACAACACGCTTACCGCTAAGCACTTCAAGCAATGCCTCCATTTTAAGATCTCTCTCAGGCAGTTTTGTAGAATCTTTGCCAGCGCGGGCAATCTTCTTTTTGTATTCCATTGCCTTCACAAATATTTCCCTGGCGAGTGCTGCGCTTTTGGCACGTGTGCCCGGGAATCCATTGGCATTTGTGGCGCGCATTGGATTGGTGCCGTTCGCCATCTTCATTCCACCAAAGACTCCCTTCTCATTGGTGATCAGAATATCTTCAATAGTCTTCCCTTCACGCATTTTGACGTAGATTGTTTGGCCACTCATTAAATGGCCGCTTCCAGGCATAATGTTGATAGTGGTAAGCCCACCTGCAAGCGCCTTCATGAATCCATCACTGGTAGGGTTCACCGCATCCATCACACGTGTATCAGGACTGATTGGAGAAGATCCGTCTCCACCGGCAGGCCCACCAAGATGAGAATGTGTATCGACGATTCCGGGCATGATGATCTTTCCTGAAGCATTATTAACAACAGCATCGGCTGGTATTGCTGTATCAGGTCCACCAACTTTAATGATCTTGCCTTTATGAACAATGATCACACCGTTTTCAATAGGGGCGCCAACGATCGGATAGATTAACGCGCCTTTAAATGCGACTGGCTTATCCTGAGCATTCGCACACCAGCTCAAGGCGATAAAAAATAATAGGTATAATTTTCTCATTGGATTGGATTAGGAGGAGTAAATTAGGAAACGTTGCTGAGAGTATGGAAAATATATTATAAATGGTGAGGAAGCCGAGGTCAAACGTATGAATGTGTCGTTTCGAAAAGATGAGGTCGGCAAAAAATCCTCGTAAATATTGCATCAGAATGCCATTCCAGTCTAATTATAATAGGGTGAACATCCACCGCACTTTCTTGGTTTTTTTATCTTTCATGTTTGCTGTACAAGCTTTTTCGGAAGCGGCATTAGTCAGAACATCCGACTATTCACCGTATGTAAAAAGTCACGCTCTGTAATAACTCCAATAACGCTCGATGAAAATCAGCAATAAAGCCGCTATCCAAATTAGAAAGAGAATCTTGTGTTTAACAGATAACTGGAACCAGTTACGTTCGCTTTCGCATAAAAACAAACGCTGTCAATACTATTACCACCACCGAAGCTGCCACCGCCCAGACGTTCAACTGACGCGCTTCTCCATACATCGTATAATCCTTTATTAAGAATTTAATAACGGGTGGTTTCCAGAACAATTGATTTCCGGACACTGAATCCGCGTTTGTTCGAACAACTGTCCAGGGTATATTGATTCTATGAACATACTTTCCCTCGTTCGCTGTAGAGATAAAATTTGTTGTTGTAGCCTCTGTAAATTTTTTGTAGCTCTTCCTTAGTTCAGCGTAGGGCAGAGGAATATGAAGGCTATC
>JBBRFP010000094.1:0-7025 GCA_038241465.1 Cytophagales bacterium
TGGTGGGACAACATCAAGACCAACGATAAGAAAGAGACTCGTGCAGATATTATAGCAAACGCTGCCAATAAAACGATTGAACTATTGAAATCGACCAGCGGTGCAAATTCCTCTGACTGGCAATGGAATAAAATTCACACACTTACGCATAAGCATGTACTAAATGTTGTCAAACCGTTGGCTGGATTTTTCAACGTTGGACCATATTCCGTGCCGGGAGGAAATGAAGTGATCAACAACCTTCACTTTGATCTTGATACAACGGGTTACTATCCTGTTAATGGAGGACCGGCTCTTCGAAAGATCACAGACTTCTCTGATCTGGACAAAGGTGTGACGGTATCTCCCACTGGCCAATCCGGGAATGTGATGAGTCGATTCTATTCAGATCAGGCAGAAATGTTTGCGACCGGAAAATTCAGACCGATGTTGATGAAGAAGGAGTCGATTGAGGCAAGTTCTAAGAATAGGCTTTTGCTAAAGCCTTAAAAAAATAATACGAGTAGAAAAATCGCATGTGTTTAATCGCTTGACGAGGCACCGCTGGCCTAGGAATTTTCGCCACTTGTACCTTAGCGCACGTTTTCAGATGCTATTTTTTAACTCGAATGAATGACGCGTGTACACCGGCATTAAGGCCCAACGGGCCAAGCCAATTAGACCGTGCACTAAAAATTGTATATTGAAACAAACAAAAAACCTATGAGCCAAGCCCCCAACCCTTACATGAGTGCCGAGGAAGCGATTGCCGAAACACAACGCTTCATGACAAAAGTCTATGGATGGATGTCTTTTGCACTAATCGTTACTGGCCTTATTTCATGGTACACCGCTACATCACCGGCACTGACTAACATCATCTTTGGAAGCAAGTGGTCGTTAATAGGACTAATAGTCGTTCAGTTTATCATGGTAGCTGCTCTTGTGGGCTGGGTAAATAAAATGTCTGCAAACATCGCAACACTAATATTCATACTGTATTCGGCTTTGAACGGGCTGGTCTTCGCCAGTATTTTTCTTGTCTACACAACTGAATCAATCGCATCCACGTTTTTCATAACAGCAGGTACCTTCGGCGTCATGAGCATCTATGGCTATACCACAAAGGCGGATCTTACAAAAATGAGGAGTCTTCTCTTCATGGGTTTGATCGGACTAGTAATCGCATCGATTGTGAACATGTTTATGCAAAGCACAGTACTCTACTGGATCACTACGTATGCAGGCGTGTTGATCTTTGTTGGTCTGACGGCCTATGATACTCAGAAGATCAAGAATATGAATATCATCGGGAACGAGGGAACCGAAGAAGATCATAAAGAAGCAATCCTCGGAGCCCTTACGTTATATCTCGACTTTATCAACCTGTTCCTTTATTTATTAAGAATCTTTGGAAAAAGAAAATGATCGACGTTCAGTCTTTACGTTCTGATACACCCGGAACAGATATAAAAATACATTTCAATAATGCTGGTTCGTCTCTTCCGCCATCGCCAGTGCTTAAGGCAATGACAGAGTATCTCGAAGCTGAGGCATTGACGGGAGGATACGAAACCGCCGACTTAAGAAAGAAGAGCATAGAAGGATTTTATCATAGCATGGCAGCACTGCTAAATTGCTCCGCTGAAAATATTGCCTTCACCTCCAGCGCTACCAGCTCGTTCTCGCGTGCCGTATCATGCATTCCATTTGCAAAAGGCGATTGCATCCTTATTGCAAACGAAGACTATGCCTCCAATCAACTGTTGTTTCTGTCCCTTCAAAAAAGATCAGGAGTTCAACTGATACGGGCTAAAAGTTTACCGGAAGGCGGTGTCGATATTGCTGACATGAAGCGATTAATGGATCGCCATCACCCAAAACTTGTATCGATAAGTCATACTCAAACCAGCAGCGGCTTGATCCAACCTGCCGAAGAAATTGGCAAACTGTGTCACGAAAGAAACATACTTTACTTGGTGGACGCCTGTCAGAGTGTTGGTCAATTTCCGGTTGATGTAAAAAAAATTCAATGTGACTTTCTTTCTGGAACGATGAGAAAGTTTCTGCGTGGCCCACGCGGTGCAGGATTCCTATTTGTTTCAGACAAGGTTCTGAATGATTCACTTGAACCATTTTACATCGATATGCGCGGTGCTGACTGGACAAATAAAGATGCCTACACGTTACGTACAGACGCCAGGCGATTCGAAGAATGGGAACTGTCTTACGCATTGGTGATGGGGAGCAAAGCGGCAGTCGACTATGCCGTGAACGTAGGTCTTGAAGAAATTGAAAAGCGAAATAAGCATCTTTGCCAACTGGTCCGGGAAGGACTGGTGACTCTGGGACTTGTTCCTCTCGATAAGGGAAAGTACCTGTGTAGTATCGTCACGGTCAACATTCCAAGAAAGGAAGGAAATGAAGTTTTGAACTTTCTCCGGCGCCGGAATATTAATACCTCGATTACTGCCCGCAGCTCAGCCGTGATCGATTTTGATGAAAAGGGAGTAAAATGGGTTTTAAGAATATCACCTCATTATTACAATACGGAAGAAGAAATAAAGTTACTGTTGCAAGCGTTGGAAGATTTGTTGATTTTGTAATCTGTTGATTTATCGATTGAAGTGATGAAACGTGATAAGTTCTTAAAAATAATGAGTAGTGGAGCATTACTCGCGTGCACAGCTTGCCTTTCTTCCTGTGCACCGGATTATTTAGATCCGGCACCTACGAACATTGATTTTACCCTTGATCTTAATCTTCCAGAGAATGTATCCTTGAAAACAATCGGGGGATCCGTCGTAAATGAAGGTGTTATTGTTGCCCGTATCGCATTAAACGAATTTACAGCAATAAGTCAACGATGTACACATGAACCGGTGGCCGTTGCCTTTCAGTCGGCTGATCAAACGTTCTTGTGCCCAAGGCATCCAAGTAAATTCACGAAAGATGGAGTAGTGTTGAATGGTCCTGCCACGAAGCCACTCCGTAAATACAATACGACGGTGACCGGCATTAGCGTGCGAGTCTTCTCGTAGGGCCAGTTGCGTGTAACAGATTATGTAAAGGCTTACGCCAGCCTTCCTACAACTTTCAACATGCAACCTACTCCTACTCCTACTATCTATTACCTGCTACTGTCCCATCATCACAAACGCTCCCCAGTAATACGGCTCCTTATACTTTACCATTAGTTGTAGTTGCGCCTGCTTGAATGCTTTCAATTTATTCCCACTCTTCGTCCAGTTAGTATAAAAGTTTGTCATCAGCATTTGAGTCGCAGCATCATCTACCTTCCACAAGCTCATGATTAAAGCATTGGCACCCGCCACCACAAAAGCTCTTTGAAGTCCATATACTCCTTCGCCTGCTTTGACATCACCCAAGCCCGTCTCACACGCACTTAATACTATAAGGTCTGTTCCTTCGAGATTAAGATTCATCGCTTCATAGGCTGTGAGTATTCCATTGTCGTTGCTTTGAAGATCAGCAGCCTGCTCACTTTTTTCAGGATCGGGCGCGCCCGCTAAGATCAATCCTGATCGTAATAACGGATTATTCTTCGCATTTTCGCTGTCAACTCCCATAGCACTTCCTGTTCCTGCATCCGGCAAGAAGTATCCGTGGGTCGCGATATGCATCAAAGTCGGACCCTTGACAGCTTTAATGTTAGCTTCTGTCGCGAGCTTTTGTTCACGTTGCGTGACAGTGTATCCGGAAACCTTCAAAATCTTTGCAATCCCGTCTAGCTCCACTTTCGTTCCTGGCAATGCAACGGCGGCTCCGCCAAAATCAGGAAATCCCAACAGGAACGCATTCTTCTTGAGGATGGCCTTCCTTCCCTTTAAGGAAATCAAGTCTTTAGAATTTCCTATTGTTACAACATCAAATCTGTTCTCAATGTAATCACCCGCCGGTTTTTTAAGTGTATTAATATTGATCTGATTGTAGACTCCATCCGGTGACAGGTAAAGTATCTTCTTTCCTGCAACAAGTGGGTCTATTTTTCCCCAGAACTTATCATAGGAAAATTCATCCGGCAACTTTCCGAGGATGGTGTTTTTATAATACTTTGCATACTTTGTTTCCAGTTCATTACCTTCCTCAAGAACTACCATCTTTGGTACCGTGCTTCCCTTTGTCAAAACCATGACAACATACTTCGCCTTATCGGTAAAATCCTTGTCGAAATTTCTGACACGGACAATCTCCACAATAGCTTCGGTCTCACCGAGCAGCCCTGCCACCTGTTGAAAACCTATTTTACTTGTTGCATAGGCTTTAGAGAAATCACCAGATCGCTGCGACAATGAACGCTCTGCAGCATTTGCCGTCTGTTCGGTTGCCTGAAGGTCAATCTTCTGCTCTTTCAATTCATCCTTAGTGAGGGCATAATACCGTGACAGTTGCTCCTTTTGTCCGATCCAATCCAGATAATCTTTGATGAGTTTCTCATCCCCGCTTGCCAAAATTGCTTTCTTGATCTTGTTGGTTGAATTCAAAAGCAATGCTTTTGTCGCAATTTGATAATCAAACATGTCCTTTAAGATGTCAGGCTTAGTTGGACTGGCTTCGACAGCAAAACTATAGAACTTTTGAAAACGTGGCTGCAATACATCCCAATACTTTGATTTTTCCGCCTCACTCATCGGAGGAAAATAGCGGCTGACAAAATCCAAGGACTTCGTCATTGCCTCATTGAAATGAGTATAGGCAGTTTCGAGATCACCTTTTTTCCAATACAAGACGGCAAGATTTTCCACAGATTTGACATAGTCGGGGTGATTCTCGCCCAACGTTGTTTTACGGATGGTCAGTGCCTTTAATAACGCAGTTTCTGCTTCAGAAAATTTTCCTTGAATGCGATAGAGTGTTCCCAGGTCATTCAGAACTTTTGCATACGATGCGTTCTCTTCGCCAAACTGTTTTTTATAGATTGTTAATGCTTTTTGAAGGTTTGGCTCAGCGAGTTCCGGCTTACCCATTTGCATGCATAATATAGCAACCTGATCTAACAGTGAAGCATACTCAGGGGCGTTTGTCTGCATTTTAGATTCAAAGACTTTTTTAATGGCCAAGAATGTCGCCTCGGCCTGTACAAAATCTCCCGACAATTGATATAACAAAGCAAGGTTGGATTGAAACCTTCTATTGTCAAAGGAGTTTTTTCCCTGTAGTAATTTTTTATTGGTTCCTTCGGTGTTCTTAATGGCATCCTTCATTAATGCAATTGCATCATTATAACGACCTAACGTCTGGTAAAGCATCGCTTTATTATTCTCAACAATGGCATACTGCATGCTATTGACACCGAACTTTGCTTTTAACAGAGTGGCAGACGCTTCAAAATTCATTTCCGCTTCGTTATACTTTCCATTCATCTGATCCAGCTTGGCATAACTATTCAGATTGGCAGCATACCCGACACTCGTCTCTCCAAGAATCCTTTGCGTGTTCTCAAGAGAGGTATTTATCGATTGTTCAGCGTCACCAACGCGACCCTGAAGAAGATAAACCAAACCTATGTTGGATATACACCTCAGGTAACTTACATCATTCGTAAGTCCTCTCGTTTCCATAAATTCTTTTGCTGTATTGAGTGCTATCTCAGCTTCCTTGAACAATCGAAGATTATAGAGTGTAATTGCATGATCCAGCGTATCTCGTGCAGTCTCAGAATCGGTCTTCGCCTCTCCCTGCTTCAGCGCATACAACGTTGCCTTCGTTACATCCTCACCTTTGTTCTTCACATCAAAAAACGCTGCCGTCTCATTGACCGACATCACTAGTTGAAAATCGATGGAGTCCAGCGCCTGATTACTCTTTACTGCGGCATTCGTACTTTCGTCTTTGATAATTTTGCCGCTTTCCTTCAGGAATTTCCCCCAGTTTTGTGCTGTTGCCTGAATTGAAATAAGAGAAGCCAGAAAAAAGATAGTTATCTTCATATCGTTATTAGACTATTTGATTAGTTTGTTACTCGCAACTCAAAAATTATCAACTTCCCTATACGCCTTGATGACTGTCAACTCTCCTTCTTTCCCTTCTTTGAAATTTCCATGCTCCATTCCCATTACGCCTTTGTATCCTTTATCGTACACATGCTTAAAAATATTTTTATAATTTATCTCACCTGTTGTCGGCTCCTTACGTCCAGGATTGTCTCCTATTTGAATATACGAAATTTCATCCCAGCATCGGTCAATGTTATTGATGATATCTCCTTCGTTTCGCTGCATGTGATAAATATCATACAATATCTTACAAGACGAACTATTCACGGCTTTACAAATAGCAAAACTCTGATCTGAATTACGGAGGAATAATTCTGGTGTATCGCTCAACGGTTCAAGGACCATGATCAGTCCAGCAGGCTCAAGAATCTCGGCACCGCGTTTCAATACGTCAATAACATTTGCAGTCTGAATGCCTATAGGAAGTCTACGTTCAAAAAAACCAGGAACGACCGTTGCCCACTTTGCATTCACACGCTTGGCCGTCTCAACCGATGTCCTGCACGTTTTCAAAAACGCATCGGTAAATTCCTGCTTCCCGGTTGCCAATGATACTTTCCAGTTGTCTCCACCATCAATAACGAACACTCCCATGTTCATACCGAGTTGAGCAAGCGTTCTACCTATCTTTTCCTGATCGGCGACACTTCGCTTCAACAAGCCATTATCTTCAACGGCACGAAATCCCTGATCGGCCATAAATTTAATTTGATCTATGAAGTCTGCACCACCATTTATCTTGAACATGCCTTCATGCGGAGCATAATTCAATTTAAATGTTGGTTGTGCGGCCACCTCCACTGAACTGGCTGAAAACAGCGGTGTTGCAGTAGCCGCGGTTAAAACGGCGAGGCTTTTTTGAATAAAATTTCTTCGTTGCATAGGCTTCTTGCTGGGCAATCTGAATGATGGATAATAATAGCGCCGTTGAAGTTATAAAGTATAGCCGAATATCTTCTTAACTTTCGGTAAAATAACCAGCCTGCGTTGAATTTTTAGGGGTTTTACGTAGCTAACCCATCCATTTTG
>JBBRFP010000095.1:0-6971 GCA_038241465.1 Cytophagales bacterium
TGGTTTGAGGGAAGACTCAAGCTAACTTTATAGTGATGTTGAAATATGGAAAACCCCATGCTCATACCAGCGCACACGTTTCCCACATTCCAACATCCTCAGTTATTATTATTGACACAGTTTATTTTACAGACCCCCCGAACCTACAACCTAGAACCTAAATCATCGAACACATTCTCCGGCAACCCCTTTACAACTTTCTTCAACGTCGCCTTACACCCCGCCTTCCTCTTCTCATCATCCAGATTATATAGATAGTTATTAAACAAATAGACAATCAATACGCGGTTGTACGGGTCGAGCTTTTCATTTTGTATCATGGAAATCATTCTGAGCTCCAGCGCATCTTTATCTTCAGCATCTGCAAGCGCACGACCAGTCCGGTTGATGTAACCATTGTAATGATTCTTACTTACGTTCTGCACACGCAGGGTGGTGCCTAGTAACAAATCGATCGCGTCAATATCAAGCTCTTCCAATTCCTTGAGGTAAGTTTTTCTTCCCGCCCACGCATAGCTGCCATCGGATTGGCGTTCGAACCGGTCATTCATGATATCGAGATGGGAGCGAAGGAAGATATCCCATTGTGCGGTTTCGGCGGCAAGCCGGCAGATGTTCATGGCATGATACCTCGGACTCTGATCCTGGCTGCAGTTGCCAATCACTCTGCGACCTCTCATCAGCCGGAGGGCATCGGCATGGGATAGGTAACGCCCGACATACATTTCAAGGCGCGCGTCGGAGTTTGAGTTTTCAAAGGCCTCGTCGCGAGCGTCCATCAAAAGACTCTTCCAGTAGGGTGAAGTCTGCAGTTGTGAATCAAGATGACGCATCCGCAGACTGTCCCACACTTCATATTTTGTTTCAAAGATGTTGTAGGCAGAATCAAAATTTTCAACCTTATCATCGTCAGGGTAGGAGGGCCTACCTGGAAACGATTCGGCCCATTCGATAAACTGCTTCGCTTTTGAGTTTTGTTTTACGCGCTGATACACTGCGCCCTTCGCATCGGAAAAAAATACCTGTGTCGTGGTGTCGACCATGCAGTCAACATATTGAACAAGGCGGGCGAGATCGGGAGGGAGCTCCTGCGCGTTTAGGCCCGTGAGGTAAAAGGCTCCTTCGTCATCATCCTGTAGTACCCAACCCGTCGTCTTATCATTTGCTTTCTTGTTTTTCAAATCAATGGACAGTTCGTCTTTGCCAGGAAGGGATGCATATTCGAGGAAGTTCTCATTCTGATAATTGGTATAGTGGCTCTTTTTAATCCACACGTTACGGCGTTTAATACTTCGCGGGTATTTCTTTGCATAGTCTTCAAAGCTGATGCCGTCAATGATGAGCTTTCGGGCAGCTTTGGAGGGAGCCACCACGTAATGTGCGAATCCCTGTTCATAGGAAAGATAAGGATGCGATGGATCACACGTCCTGAACTTCACATTCAGGGAATCCACGATATGACCGAGTGTCTTCATCGTGGAGGAGTCATAGATCAGCCCATTGGAGTGGATCTTAAATTCATTGTTTTGTGCGAAGCAGCAGCCGGTGGTGATCAGCACGAGGAAAGTGGTGAGTTTCATAAGCAGGCGGTTTTATTGATAGAATTCTTTTATGACTAAAAAGTCACGAAAGGAGGATGCGTGAGAACGCAGGATTCCATAAAAGTGGTATGAGGTTTTGCGGGAAATGTGGGGGGAATTTGCTTCGACGTTCGATGACCAACCGCTTCGGTAAATAGAAACCGGGAACCCAGCGTCACAGGTTCTTAATTTGAGGCGCCAGACAAAATTACTTGGTAGCCTCTTTAACTTCTTTGGCAACCGATTCGAAAAAGGTGTAATCCAAGCCAGGATAGTGATTCCGATAGGCAAATTGAAGAGTTTCCGTTATCCTGTCATTGGTATAATAATCTGGATCACCACTTGAAACCATTGCTGATCTTAATTCATCACTTAGCAATTTTGCTTTTTGGATATAGATGCTGTATCGAGCCTCAACAATTTTCGGACTGTCCTTTACTTCTTGCTCCGAGTACGAAGCCTTGGCAAACTTCATTGCAAAAGGCTTCAACGAGTTTTCAAAAATCGCTGCAATCTTCTTGAATCTCGTTTGGTAGTCGTCGTTGACTTGTCCAAAACTGCTACAAACTGCCGCCAGAAGGATAACGGGAAATAGTCTTATCAGATATATTTTGTTCATAGCCTTGGTGTTTTTGTTAATCTAAAATAGTTAAAAAAAATGTAACCCTTCTATGCCCAGCCTCACATACATCCAGTGTACCAATGAGCTCTCTCGCCGTTGTTGGTGTTTGTCTCCCCACTCCGAACCCTGAACTTTGAACTCTGAACTCTGAACTCTGAACTCTGAACTCTGAACTTTGAACCCTGAACTCTGAACTTTGAACCCTGAACCCTGAACCCTGAACCTAATTCATAGTTCGGTGACAGACTATCTGCACCAATAATTTGAAAGAATTGCTGGAGACAGAGTTTATGCATCCATTGAAAACAAGTATCGCATTAGATTCTATGGATACGTTTACATCGGCACTTGTCCGCGCTTCTGCCCGGGTCGCAGTTAAACGTGCCCTAAGTAACGGCCTGAACACAAGTAAAGACATTGAGAACTCCCTGATTTTTAAGTATCTTTTGAAAATAATTAACTGTAGATGGCAATTAAGAAATCTGAACTCTATTCCTCCTTGTGGGCATCATGTGATGCATTAAGAGGAGGCATGGATGCATCGCAATACAAAGACTATGTTCTCATACTCCTATTCGTAAAGTACGTCTCCGACCGTTATGGCAGTGACCAAAATGCAGTAATAGAAATCCCTAAAGGAGGTAGTTTTAAAGACATTGCTGCCATAAAAGGACAGAAGGACATTGGTGAGAAGATGGAGTCTGACTTTTTCACCGTGTTTAATACTCCAATTCAGTAATAGAAATAACAACATTAGAAATAATTAGACTCAAGAAATGAACCACTCTGTCCACAATAAATTAGTTTCCTTCATTTGGTCTATTGCCGATGATTGCCTTCGCGATGTCTATGTGCGGGGAAAATACAGGGACGTGATTCTCCCGATGGTGGTGTTACGAAGATTGGATGCTTTGTTGGAACCTACCAAGGAAGCGGTGCTGGAAGAACTGACCTTTCAAAAGGACGAGGCGAAATTTACCGAATTGGATGAAAACGGTTTGCGCCAGGCATCGGGCTACGTGTTTTACAATACCAGCCAATGGACGTTGCAACGCTTGCACGATACTGCTACCAACAACCAGCAAATTCTTCAAGCCAATTTTGAAGATTACCTCAAAGGCTTTAGCAAAAATGTGCAGGAGATTATTGAGAAATTCAATCTCAAAACACAGGTCAGACACATGGCCTCCAAAGATGTGTTGTTGAATGTGCTGGAGAAGTTTACATCACCCAACATTAATCTTACTCCCTTTGAGAAGAATGATCCGGATGGAAGGAAGCTTCCTGCGCTCACCAATCTGGGGATGGGTTATGTGTTCGAAGAGTTAATTAGAAAGTTTAACGAAGAGAACAACGAAGAAGCCGGGGAGCACTTTACACCGCGTGAGGTAATTGACCTGATGACCCACATTATTTTTGAACCGGTAAAAGACAAGCTCCCACCAGTAATGACCATTTACGATCCTGCTTGCGGTAGTGGTGGCATGCTTACCGAATCTCAAAACTTTGTGAAGGATGAAGAAGGTGTAATTAAAGCCAAAGGCGATGTGTATTTGTATGGCAAAGAGATCAACGATGAAACTTATGCCATTTGTAAATCTGATATGATGATTAAGGGCAACAACCCTGAAAACATCCGGGTGGGTTCTACGCTATCTACTAATGAATTTTCCGGCACCACCTTCGACTTCATGCTATCAAATCCGCCTTACGGAAAATCATGGGCCAGTGAACAAAAGTATATCAAGGACGGCAAGGATATTATTGATCCGCGTTTTCAAATAAAGCTTAAAGACTATTGGGGCAATGAAGAAGATGCCGATGCCACGCCTCGTTCTTCTGACGGCCAATTGCTGTTTCTGATGGAGATGGTGAATAAAATGAAACCATTAAAGCAAAGCCCTGCTGGCTCACGTATTGCCTCGGTACATAATGGCAGTAGTTTATTTACAGGCGATGCCGGTGGTGGCGAAAGCAACATCCGTAGATACATTATTGAAAACGATTGGCTGGAAGCCATTGTGCAGTTGCCCAATAATTTATTCTATAATACAGGGATTACGACCTACATCTGGATATTGAGCAATAACAAATCGAAAAACAGAAAAGGCAAAGTGCAATTGATTGACGCTGGTTTGATGTTTCAAAAGTTGCGCAAGAATTTGGGAAATAAAAATTGTGAGTTCTCACCCGACCATATCCGCGAAATCGTCTCGGTGTATGAGCAGATGAAAGTGGTGGAACGTAAAATAAATGCAACTACTCAGGAAGAAGAGGGCATTGCCTCTAAAGTATTTGACAATATTGATTTTGGTTTTTACAAAGTAAGCATTGAAAGACCCAAACGACTGAAAGCCCAATTTACGGAAGCGCGCATTGCTGAATTACGATTTGATAAAGCTTTGAAAGAACCTATGCAATGGGCGTATGCCGAATTTGGTGAAAAGTTGTATACCGAATTAGAGAAACATGCCAAAGCCATTGTAGATTATACTGAAAAGCAAGAGTTGAATTTAAACACCAAACAAACCGCTTCTTTAACCAATAGTGCTTTATGGCAAAAGCAATTGGACTTGATGAATACCGCCAAGGACTTAATGAAGGCTGTTGGACAAAACGAATACAGCGACTTTAATATTTTTAGAGACAAAGTAGATGCAGCTATTAAAGACAAAAAGCTAAAACTCTCTGCTTCTGAAAAAAATGCGATTCTTAGTACTGTAAGCTGGTACGATGGCGCTGCCGAAAAAGTAATAAAAGGTACGGTGAAGTTAAGCGGAGACAAGCTCACTCAATTAGTAGAACACTTGGGTTGCACCGAAAACCAATTGGCCGATTACGGTTATTACCCAGTTAGCAAAAAAGGAGAACCTGCTAGCCGCGGCTGGTATATCGAATACGAAACCGAAAGCGATTTACGCGATACAGAGAACGTGCCCTTGAAAGACAATATTTACGAATACTTTTTACAAGAGGTAAAACCTCATGTAGCCGAAGCCTGGATAAACCTCGATGCTACTAAAATTGGGTATGAAATCAGTTTTAATAAATACTTCTACCGCCACAAACCCTTGCGCAGTATTGAAGAGGTAACAGAGGACATAACAGATTTGGAAAAGCAAAGCGATGGGCTTATTCGTGAAATTTTAAATTTCGCATAATGGAAGCGGTGGATAAAATAGTCATAGAAAAATATCCTGCATACAAAGATTCATGTGTGGAATGGATTGGGGAGATACCGGAGCATTGGGAAGTTGTAAGATTAAAACACCTTTTTCAAGAAATAAACGAACGAAGTTTTGATGGTTCGGAGGATTTACTTTCTGTTTCACAATATACTGGTGTCTCTAATAAAAGTGAACGATTAGAAGACGGAGGAATGCTGACAAATGCTTCAACACTTGAAGGCTATAAAAAAGTAGCAAAAAATGATTTAGTGAGTAATATCATGTTGGCTTGGAACGGAAGTTTAGGCTTCTCTGAGTTTGATGGAATTACAAGTCCTGCATATTCCATTTATCGACTGAAAACAAAAGATGTAAATAGATATTTCCATTACTTACTAAGAACCGAACTATATAAATCTGAATACAAAAGAAATTCTTCAGGTGTCATTGAAAGTCGTCTGAGATTGTATACTGATGATTTTTTTAGAATAGTATCAATTTTACCTCCTGTTGAAGAACAAACCGCCATTGCCGCCTTCCTCGATCGCAAAACCGCATTGATAGACCAAGCCATTGGCATCAAAGAAAAACAAATAGAACTGCTCAAAGAACGCAGACAAATACTCATACACAAAGCAGTGACCCGTGGCATTAACCCCAACGTAAAACTAAAACAAAGTGGTGTGGAATGGATTGGGGAGATACCAGAGCATTGGGAGATATTCAAATTTAGTCATTCGACAGAATTAATAGTTGACGGAACTCATTTTAGTCCTAAAAGTTATGATAATGGTGCTTTTAAATACATAACTGCTAAGAATATAAAAGAGAATGGTTTTGATTTTTCTGATTTATCATATGTTTCACACAAGGATCACTATTCAATTTACCCCAGATGTCCAGTAAAAAAAGATGATGTTTTATATATAAAAGATGGGGCTACTGCCGGCATTGCAATGATTAATTCACTTGAAGAAGAATTCTCATTATTATCAAGTGTTGCATTGATACGACCGAATAGTAAAATATTAAATACCCTGTTTCTAAAGCACTATTTAAACAGCGAAGTAATTCGAGGATTTATACTGACTCAGATTGTAGGAGGGGCAATAACTCGATTAACTCTTGAATTAATCAACAAATTTAAGATAATTGTTCCTTCAGTTGAAGAACAAAAACAAATTTCGCAGTATGTAGAATTCGTTTCTGCCAAAATTACTACGGCCATTTCACTCAAAGAAAAAGAGATTGAAAAACTAATAGAGTACAAGGCCACCTTAATCAACAGTGCTGTAACGGGTAAAATAAAAGTGTGTTAAGCCATGACTAGTAAAACCAACGAACAGGCATTAGAAGCTACCATAGAAAGAGCGCTTAGTGGCACTTGCGTCGAAGAGTTGAAGGAGCAACCCGTTGCTGAAAGAAATCCGTTGTACCGCAGTGGCAATAGATATCACATGGGCTTACCTGAAAATTTTAATGCTAAGCTAGCCGTTGACGAATTTCGCTTATTTGATTTTCTGCAGAGCACTCAAAAAGATGAATTGACCAAACTGCAAAAGCAAAGAGATTGGAAATTAAAAATACTGGAGCGCGTCGATC
>JBBRFP010000096.1:0-6918 GCA_038241465.1 Cytophagales bacterium
GATTGAATACCCGGCCTCTTGGTTTTGCAACAACTGATGGGCTCCATCCCACAGATATCGACAATGATAATTTGCTACAATTCGTATCAGCGGAAGATCTGAAGAGCTTTGGGCTGATTCCTGAATTAATTGGTCGTTTGCCAGTTTTATCATACCTGAATCCATTGGATACGGTTGCTCTCAAAAAGATCCTGACAGAACCTAAGAATGCTCTTGTAAAACAATACAAGAAGCTTTTCGAAATGGAAACAATTGAGCTTGAATTTAAAGACGGTGCTCTTGACTTTATTGTTGAGAAAGCAATGGGATTCAAGCTAGGTGCGCGTGGACTTCGCTCTATCTGTGAAGCGATCATCAATGACGCTATGTTTGAAATGCCTACTGATCGCACGAGTGACAAGCTGGTGATCACGAGGGCGTATGCGGAGGAAAAATTCAGTAAGTCGAGATATAGTAAATTAAAAGTTGCATAAAAGACTAATGCGAAAAAGTTCTCGCGAAGGGCGCTAAATCTTTCATCCAACATTTAAAAAGCACAATAGATCATAAAAGCGCCCAACCAGCCGTTGACTGGTTTTTTTTTTACGGGTTTTGCGCATTCGTTAGCGATCGCTGCGAGAACCACTACCCAATTAACTCTTCAAATATTTCACCATTAACCGAGCTGTATTTTCAGATGCAGAACCCGTGTCCAGCATCTTATATAAGATCTCATACTCTTTCAATATGCCCGTTCGATAAGAACCATTATCCACTAATTTTTTAAGTTCGTTTGATATTCCGGCAACAGTAGCTTCGCCCTGAATCAACTCACGAATAACTTCTTTATCAGCAATCAGGTTAACCAATGAAATGAAAGGAACTTTGATCGCTATTTTTGCGATTTGGTAATTAAGCAAGCTTGTGCGATAGACGCATACCTGCGGAACTTGGAAAAGCGCAGTCTCCAGTGTAGCGGTTCCCGACGTTACGATTGCTGCTTTCGCAACATGCAAAAGATTATACGTGTCGTCGCTGATAAATTTCACATGCTGAAGTTGCTTCAATGGTAAATACAATGAAGGATCAAGTCCCTCCACACTCGCTACAACGAACTGAAATTGAGGATACCGACTGGCAACACCTGCCATCACCGGCACTATTTTACTAAGTTCCATCTTCCTGCTTCCTGGCAGGAGCGCTATGATGGGTTTGGTATCAGATAACCCGTGCTTGCTTAAAAATTCCAGATCAGGATGGAAAGATTTGACAGCATCGAGCACCGGATTTCCAACGTAATCAACTTCCCAATCATATTTTTTATAAAATGCTTTTTCGAAAGGAAGTATCACAAACATCCTATCAACATTCGCTTTGATCTCTTTGGCACGACTTTGATACCACGCCCAGATCTTTGGTGGGATATAATAGAATGTTTTAATGCCCTTCGGCTTTGTAAATTTGGCTATGCGTCGATTGAATCCGCCGTAATCAATAAGTATTGTAACATCCGGCTTGAATTGCAAAATATCATCCTTGCATAACTTCAGCATTTTTTTTATCACTGTATAATTAGTGATCAGCGCTACGAAGCCCATGAATGCCATTTGTTCATAATGAACGATCAGATCGACGCCTTCGGCCTTCATGTAGTCACCGCCAAATCCACGGAATGTCGCCGCAGGATCAAGTTTTGTCAATGCCTTTACGAGATTGCTTCCATGGAGGTCTCCTGATCGTTCGCCGGCTATAATATAATATCGCATCGCATCAATACTTAGGTATTTGGGGCATCTGGCATTTGACGCATGCTAACCAAAGTATTCCACATAGTTGCGCGGCGTCTCAAATAAACGGATGGAATATAGTTCGGCCTTTGGAGCCAGTGTTACAACCTTTGGCGCAAGAATCTTCCATATCTCAACGGCCAGATTTTCAGTGCTAGCCATTTTTTCCATCATAAAGTCGACATCCAGGTTGAGGTTCTTGTGATCCAGCTTGTCAGTAACCTCATTTCTAATGAGATCGCTTAATTTTTTGAGATCCACAACAAATCCAGTATCGGGATCGGGAACGCCCTTCACGGTCACGATCAGATCATAATTATGCCCATGCCAGTTTTCGTTCGCGCAGGGACCAAAGACCTCAAGGTTTTTCTCTTTGCTCCAGGCCGGATTTGATAGCTTATGAGCGGCGTTGAAATGTTCTTTTCTACTTACGTGTATCATAAAAAATCTAGTCAGTCCTTAACCAAGGCTACGGCTGATGAAACAAATATACATTAACTTGCAGGAAAGTAAATCAAGATGATCGTTGTAACAGGTGCCGTAGGTTTTATCGGCAGTGAGTTAATACACAGACTCAATCAGGAGAATTTTAACACGATAATAGCTGTTGACACCTTTGATGAAGCCATCAAGAACACGAATCTTGACGGCCTTCGGATTCAGGAGCGTATTGAAATGAGTGAGTTCCTTCCCTGGCTGGATGAGAACAACGAATTGGTAGAGTTCATTTTCCATATCGGTGCTATCACCGATACTTCCGAATTCGATGTTCAAAAATTAAATCAATTTAATACTCAATACACAAAAGAGATCTGGCACCGATGCATAAAGTACCAGATTCCCCTGGTGTACGCTTCCTCTGCTGCCACGTATGGACTGGGTGAAGCCGGATATGATGATGACGAACGAATCATTCCAACACTGAAGCCGTTGAACCCATATGGGCAATCAAAACAGGACTTTGATGTTTGGGCATTGCAGCAAAAAGAGCAGCCGTTTTTCTGGGCAGGTTTGAAGTTCTTCAACGTTTACGGTCCACGCGAATATCACAAAGGTAGAATGGCTTCCGTAATCTGGCACGCATTTCAACAGATCCAAAAGACTGGTAAAATGAAATTATTCAGATCGCACAACCCCGATTTCAACGATGGAGAACAGATGCGGGACTTTGTGTATGTAAAAGACGTCGTGGATGTATGTTACTTCCTGATGAATAATCGCAAAAACTCCGGTATCTACAATCTTGGATCAGGGAAAGCCAGAACCTTCATCGATCTGACAAGGGCTGTTTTCAAAGCCCTCGATAAACCAGAATCAATTGAATTCATGGATACTCCTGCAGACATACGAGACAAGTACCAGTACTTTACGGAGGCCAAAATGGATAAGCTTAAAAAGCTTGGATACGCCAAACCGTTTCACTCGCTGGAAGAAGGAACCACCGACTACGTCAAAAATTATCTAATGAAATTGTAGGGTTACTTTACAATTCGAAATTCAATCCTTCGATTGATCTGCTTGTTCTCTTCAGAATCATTTGGCTTCAGAGGTTTTGTAGCGCCATAGCCTTTTTGAAGTAACCTGCCGGGCGAGATACCATGACGCTCTAAATAATCCGAAACTGACTGAGCCCGTCTTTGAGAAAGCTGAAGGTTGTAGGCAGGAGTACCATCATTATCAGTATGTCCTCCTATCTCTACACGGGTAGAAGAATTTTCATTTAGGAACCGGATCACCTTATCTAATTCCGTAATCGATTTCTCTTTTAACTCATATTTGTTAAAATCAAAAAACAGATTGTTAAGGATCCCGGAAGCCCCTGTCTCCACCGGATCCAGAAAGATATCTACAGTAACAGGAACCAGATTATCTTGGATCTCATAGTTAAAATTCAGGCTTTGAAATAAATAACCAGGGCGACTGACATACAATCCATAATCGGCTCCCTGTGTAAGCACCATTAAATATTCACCTGAAACGGAATCCGAGCGCACGAAAGAAACAAGCTCATTTTTAGAAATATTCAATAATTCCAGTCGTGCATTCAATGGCTTATTAGTCTTCTTGTCCCTGACTATTCCCTTCACATAATTGCTTTTGTACCGCAGCTGCAGTTCTTCCGGTATGCCTATTTCAAATATTTTAGACGAGTTAACCTTCAGATTGTCTTCATGCGAATAAAATCCATGCTGTCCATCGGCTGTAATAAACAGTGAAAACTGATCTTCATGCGTATTGACAGGGTAGCCAAAATTTACCGGCTCTGACCATTGATTCTGATCGAGTTCGCTCCTGAATATATCAAACCCGCCAAATCCTGGCTTGCCATTGGAAGCAAAGAATAGTGTTCGCCCGTTGACATGGATGAAAGGAGATATGTCATCGTAGGGTGTATTGATCTGTGGGCCAAGATTTTCAGCCTTACTCCACTGATTTTCATTTAGTTTATAAGACACATAGAGGTCCTTATTGCCAATGCCACCTCTTCTTTCAGACACAAAGAATAATTTTCTACCATCGGCAGAGAGTGAAGGTTGGGATTCCCAAGCAGGAGAATTTATTTCGGGACCAAGATTCACAGGCTTTGTCCATTCGTTGCCAATCTTCCTGCTTTCGAACAGATCGCAACTGCCATATCCACGTCGTCCGACACAGGACGTGAAAATCAGCTGGCGGCCATTCGCAGATATCGAGCACGTTCCTTCATTAAACTGGGAATTGATATTTGAAGATACCGATACCGGAGCCATCCATTTACCATTTAAATCTTTGGTTGAAACAACGAGATCCTCGTCGTCATCATTGCCTTCACCAAGTCTTCTGGTAAAAATAAGATTTCGTTCATCGGCTGTTAACACTGGAAAATACTGCATGTTAAATGCATTCACCGTATCGCTTAATTCCCGTGGTTTGAATTGTGAAACGTCTTTCATATTGCGCAAGGCATACTGCGCATTTCGCTTCCATAGAGAAGCCTGTTCCATTTTTTGCTTATTCAGAATTTCAGATTCCAGATAGCGATCAAGAAATTCCAACGAGGGCTTGTAATTCCCTTCCAAAAGGTAATTCTCACCCAGTTCAAAAAAATACGCCTTTTGCTTTTTGGGGTCTGTGTTTAACCCGAGCCCTTTAATAAAGAGCTCATTTGATTTTGTATATTCCTTTAAAGACTTGTAGATAAGCGCTTTTCGAAAGTAGGCTTCCGCAAAGCCCGGATCTTTAGCGATCGCCTGATTTAGAAAATCGATGGCTTCTTTATACTGACCACGTACGCGAAAATTGTCTGCCTGAGTATAAAGTTCAATCGCTTTTTTATTCTTGCTAGTGAGGGTAGGCTGAGCGTTTAGTTGGGATACAAGAACAAACGAAATAACAATCAGCGCAGGTAATTTCATCAGCCTCTTTTAGTCTGAAAAAAAGTTAATCTACAAAACTCCTTCAAGATAAGAGAGTATTATAACGAACGCTGATTCGTCCTTTGGTTTGAACTTCTCCTTGGAAAGATAATCCTCAACTTTTGCACTATTACTTCCCAAGGCGTCCATAAAATTCTTCTTATTCAACTTCCCCATGGTAGCAGTAGTTCCATCTGGATTGATTAGGTAATAAACAGAGCTTTGCACAAAAGATTTGGTTTTTTGGCCACCATTCGACCCATATCCTGTTGTTGCATCCTCCGATATTTCAACAGAATACTTCTTTAAAAATTTATATTTTCCATCGTAGAGTACTTGTAGGTAACTTTCGCGCTTAATTCCAGGTATTTTTGAAAACCCATTAGAAAATCTTATTGTCTTTGCCTCGGAACTTTCAGTACGCGGTTGCTCCATTGTAAATTTCTGATATAATCTCGGTTCCAGTGCAATCAACAAATCTCCGTCCTTCGCTTCCAGTACATCTTTATAAATATTATAACGCACCAACAAATTCGGATAGGGCCTTCCAGTATTATCTGCGGCCGTGCCACTTTTCCATTCATCCTGAAAATAGGGCGATCCTTTAATGTCGGTATATTTATTTTCTTTGAGAATCTCGCCCCCAACTCCATTGACGTTCGCTATTTGACCAAAGGCTGATGTCATCATGAATGTTACGATGACCGAAAGAATAACTAATTTTTTCATCTTACTATCTCTAATTTTTTTGTTATTAAAATACGATCATTCGATAATTTCAGAATGTACATCCCTTGCGATCCACCCGATATCTGAATCACCCCATCAGTTTCGTTCAGCGTCTGTTTAACTACCTGATTCCCCACCATATCAAATACGTTCACCTGCATCGGCAACCACTCTGACGGAACACTCACATTAAATTCACCTTTGCTACTTGGATTTGGATACACCAAATTTCGAGCCGAAGTGGTCAAATCCTCTTTTACAGAAACTGTAACGAACGGTGTTGAGGGAAGATTGCACGTAGTGCTAAAGATTACGGCATAGTACGCCCCGGACGATCCGTCGGGTTTATAGGTTCGAGCGGTTGCTCCTGCAATTACCTCATCGTTTTTATACCATTCATAGACGGTAGACGTACCTGTACTGAAAAGGTTTAATCCACTTAATAACAAATCAAATGGCAGCAATGAATTTGGTCCTATCAATACCTGTTGAGTGTATGTTTTAACGACTGCACCTTTCTTCGCGGTAAGTTTGACGGAATAGGTTCCCTCAGAAGAAAATCTGTGGTTAGGATTCTGCTTGGTAGAAATTTGAGGATTTGCAGCATCTCCAAAATCCCATGACCAGGAGTCTATTAATCCAAGACTCTTATCCGCGAATTTCGTCAATCCATTAACGCAATTGAATTGATACGTGTAATCTGCAAACAGCACATCAGCGCATGCTATATTCTGCCACCCCGCAGAATTGGTCAATACACTGTTTGCACCTGCGTTGACGACTCCGGTTCCAATTTGGCCAACATTGTTAAGTTTCAGATTATCAAAACACAGTCTAAAGTGTCCTGTAAAATTCAAAGACGACGAGGTTCCGCCATTAATTGTGATAGGCAATGCACTAGTCGCCGATAGGGTCGTATTAGCTGACATCAGCTGCGTTACATTCGAGGCCAGGTTGATGGTTGAGCCAGCTCCTATTTTTACAGTGTCTAAGGTGTTGTTTCCAGACATTGCGACGGTGCCGGTTAG
>JBBRFP010000097.1:0-6858 GCA_038241465.1 Cytophagales bacterium
TAAAAATAAGGTCGTGGAGAATTTTGACCGAGACGAACCAGTCCTAAAAGCGGGGAGCTTACACCCACGCGAGGCGCGGGGCGGTGGGAGAAAGACGTAGGTATTCAAACGCATACGTTTCATGGCTAAACGTAGGCAGCAAGTGTAAAAAATATTCGTGTAAATTGACAAATATGAAAAAGACAATTTTATTAACACAGAACGGACTAAGTGGGACAGTTTCCAAATGGTTATTCATGCTACTTGGACTTTCTAATTCAATAAACGGAGTTAGAAATTTAATATAGGCTCCTTTGACAAACTGGGGACTCGGACTCGGAATTTTACTTTTAGCAAGTGGACTTCTGATGGCGACTCTTGGATTTATTCTATTCAATCCGACAAATGTGTTCGCCCCCAAATTTGTAATAGACGACGATGAAATTCAGATTCGAGAAGACGTGCATCTAAAAACAAAGACAATAAACTGGCACGACATAAAAGAGATTACTTATAAGTCTTTTGCATTGGACTTCTTATTAAACGACAACTCGAATAAATTAATCATTCTTCGGACAGATGGAGAGAGATCAGTCGAGATAAAGAAATCAATCCGAGAAATTGCCGACAAGAAATCAATAAATATAATTGGTGGTTGACACACCAGCCACCAACATTTAGGTCAACTAGGCGAAACCCCATCAAAAAAACCCCGGAGCAAGGCTACACGCTTAGTGTGTGCTAGGTTATCTCATTCTCGGAAATTTTATTTTGTTCGAAACAATCCAGGTTATACATAGAAGTCGTGGCAATATTTCGTAAAGAAGTATCGGTTAGAAATCCCTGATGGCTGGTAATCAACACGTTTTGAAAAGTCATGAGACGTGCGATGGTATCATCCTGAAGAATTTCCTCTGAATGATCTTCAAAAAAGAGCCCTCCCTCTTCTTCATAGACATCCATACCAAAATATGCAATGTGACCCTGTTTTAATGATTGAACCACATCATCGGTATTCACTAAGCCACCGCGACTGGTGTTGATCAGCATAACCCCCTTTTTCATCTGATCTATTGTAGTATTATTAATCAGGTGCTTTGACTCTTTATCGAGTGGCAGATGGAGGGTTATGATATCAGATTTCTCGCAGAGCGATTTGAAATCAACGTATTCGACCTGGTATTTTTGTTTGATATCCTCATCTTCCATTTTGTCATACGCCAGCAAACGACAACCAAAGCCATGCAGAATGCGCGCCATCACTTTACCGATCTGCCCTGTACCTGCTATCCCTACTGTTTTTCCATTCATATCAAACCCCGTTAATCCATCGAGAGAGAAATTTTGTTCCATGATACGATAATGAGAACGAACCAACTTCCTGTTCAACGCAAGCATTAAGGCCACGGAATGTTCAGCAACGGCGAAAGGTGAATAGGCTGGAACTCTGGCTACGCGGATACCAAGTTCTTTGGCCTTTACCATATCCACATTATTATATCCTGCAGAACGCAGGGCAATGAAACGGACTCCGTTCGCATGTAATATTTCAAGGACTGAGGCTGAAGCATCATCGTTTACAAATAAACTGACGGCATTAAAACCTGCACTCAATTGGGCGGTTTCAATCGAAAGGGAAAGATTATAAAAATGAAATTTGTCTTTATCCGTACTCCAATGCTTAAAATTGGGTTCTTCAAATTTACGAAAGCTATAGAAGGCTGTTTTCATTTTTAGTTCATTAATCATATCAACTTCTTGTCCAATACTTTTAAGTCGGCATCTAACCGATAACGGTAAATGTTCCCGGTTGCAATATTCAGACTGACAATATCTTTATCCTTGATGGCATCCAACTTTTCAGTTTCTACCGATCAGGTTTTTGCTTTCTGCCTGGTGTATATTTAAGATGCCTTTAATCAGAGCATCCGGGTTGAAGGAAATACTGTCAATACCACAATCAACAAGAAACTGCGAATATTCGGGGTAGTCGCTGGGAGCCTGACCACATAGACCAATTTTGACATCCGCGGCTTTTGCTTTTGTGATAGCCATGCTGATAAGCTGCATTACCGCCGGATCAAACGGAGAGAAGATATCACTGAGTAATTCCGAATCCCTGTCAGCGCCCAGTGTTAGTTGAGTAAGGTCATTTGACCCAATCGAAAAGCCATCAAAATGTTTAGCAAACTCTTCCGCCTGCAATGCATTGCTTGGAATTTCAAGCATCATATATAGTTCCAAACTCTTTTCACCTCTCACCAATCCATTATCCTTCATGATTGCAATTGCACTCGTTGCTTCTTTAACGGTTCGCACAAAGGGTAGCATCAGTTTTATATTGGTAAACCCCATTTCTTCCCGCACCATTTTCATTGCCTGGCATTCCATCACAAAAGCATCTTTGTATAAAGGATGATAATATCGTGACGCCCCTCTGAAACCGATCATCGGGTTTTCCTCCACAGGCTCAAATGTATTTCCGCCAAGAAGACTGGCGTATTCATTTGATTTAAAGTCACTCATTCTTACAATTACATCTTTGGGATAAAACGCCGCAGCAATCGTGGCGGTAGCCTCTGCCAGTTTGTGAATGAAATAATCCTTCTTATCCGGATAATGAAGGGTTAGATTTTCTATTTCCTTTTTTACTGCTGCATCTTTCAATTGGTCAAAATGATGCAGCGCCATTGGGTGAATTTTAATCGAATTGTTAATAATGAATTCCATTCGCATCAGTCCTACACCATTATTTGGAAACAGCGAATACCGGAATGCTTTGTCGGGATCAGCCAGAATGAGCATGATCTTGGTTTGGGGCATTTCAATTTTAGAGGTATCAATGTCCTGTTCGTCCCAAGTGCCTTTGCCTTCATACACAAAGCCAGTGTCCCCTTCGGCAGTGGAGATCGTCACCAGTTGACCATCTTTTATCATTTTGGTTGCATTGCCGGTTCCCACAATAGCAACTGCACCTACTTCACGAGCCACAATAGCTGCATGTGACGTTCTTCCACCTTGATCAGTGATAATGCCAGCTGCTTTTTTAAGTATAGGATCCCAGTCAGGATCGGTCCTTCCAGTGACCAGAATTTCACCCACCTTAAGCTTGTCAATATCTTTTGGTGAATCCAATAGTCTTGCAATACCTGAGGTGATACGGTTTCCTAAGCCAATTCCCTGACAGATCAATTTTCCCTTTTCCTTGATTTGATATTCTTTGAATTGGCTGTTGTTTTTATGTTGGCTGTGCACTGTTTCCGGGCGAGCCTGAACGATAAATATTTCATTAGTGTCGCCATCTTTTGCCCATTCAATGTCCATATGCCGTTTGTAATGTGCTTGAATCAGGATCGCCCAATTAGCCAATTGGACCACTTCATCATCGTTGAGGATATACGTTTGTCTCTTTTCAGCTGGTGTGTCCAGATTAATAATAGCGTCTTCCGGTTTTAAAATTTCAGACATTTTTTTATCGGCATATACCATTGTTTTCTCTTTACTCCCCAATCTTCTTGTGATGATGGGTTGCTTTACTTTTCCGATAAACGATTTGTATACGAGAAACTCATCAGTGTTAACACTTCCTTGCACTACGTTTTCACCAAGTCCCCATGCACCTGAAATAAGCGCAACCTTATCAAATCCCGTATCCGGATCGAGCGTAAACATGACACCAGCGCAGGCTTTATCGGATCGAACCATAATCTGTACGCCAATGGACAAAGCGACTTTCATATGATCAAAGCCATTGTCAACTCTATATTTTATGGCTCTGTCTGTAAAAAGAGAAGCATAACAGCGGTGACAAGCGACAAGTAGGTTTTGCTCTCCCTGCACATTTAGATAGGATTCCTGTTGTCCGGCAAAACTTGCGTTGGGTAAATCTTCGGCTGTAGCACTGCTGCGCACGGCCAACGAAACAATACTTCCTGAACGTTTTTCCAATTGTTTGTAGGCCGCCAGGATCTCATCACTTAATACTTTAGGAAATGCGGCATCGAGCAGGAGTTGTCTCGATTTCGAACCAATTTCTGAAAGATTATTAAATGTTTTAAGATCTAATGCTGAAAGAATTGCCGTGAGTTTAGGAATGAGTTTATTTTCATTTAAAAAATTCCAATAGCCTTCACTCGTTACAGCAAACCCATCGGGCACTTTAATGCCTTTGGATGATAGTTCCATAAACATTTCTCCCAATGACGAATTTTTCCCTCCAACGAGGGCAATGTCTTTTAAATGTATTTCTGAAAAGTTCTTGATCTGTTTCATATTAGCATTTGTGATGATTGAAAAAAAATCTTCTTTTCCTGGCATTACCACTATCTGCTCTTCGATAGCGTCCATGTCGGTTTTATTACTATCTGTAAATGTGACATTAACGGAGTTGATTTACAGTGACATCAGTCATCGTCATCCATGATAATTGTCAGATCATTTCGAGGTCAGGATCCCAGAACCAACTGGAAGTCCAAATTTGGGCATTCATGAATTAACCAATCAATCAATTTCGTGATCAGTCTAATCCGCGGGAAATGAATTGGTTTTCGTACCTTTACGGCCTCATTTAAATATGGGGCTGACCGGTTTTGACAGGATGTGTGAATCCGTGCACCAGCATGCAAGCTTATGAGGGTAAAGCTTTAATCACTGCTCTCACAATTTACGTGGCGAAAATACTTACGCCATGGCTGCTTAATCTGACTCACGTTAGATAAGCTTATGCACGGATAAGATCCGGCAGGCCATCGTCGCCTGGTACCTCTGTTTTGCGGGTATCAGATATGCGGCGTCGATCAGCAGAACTGGGCCGTGGTGTGTTGCGCATCATTGTCGAGACAACAGCAACTACGGGGAAGTTTAGGCTGTTGCCTGCCTTGCTGCCTCCGACAATTAAAGTCAACTAAGCATGTAGAACGTACGCGTTTATCTTCTCTGGACCAGGGTTCGATTCCCTGCAGCTCCACCTTTGCCCGCCTTCGCTCGCGTCTTGCGAGCAAAGGTGGACTTCGCCTTTACGCTCCGTATTGATCTGAAGATTTCCCACGCGGGCTACGGTGGACGCAGTCCACACTAGATCTCAGTCAAGTAAAATAATCAGGTTTTCCTTCACGCTTCTATCGTGTGCCCCTCAAAATTCCTATCGAATTTACCACCGACGGCATGACCTATACAGGCTGTACGAATAATTTTCCTGGTCGCTTAATAAGACATTCAAGAGGAGAGGTTCACTTTACAAAATCAAGATTACCTCTTACTGTTTTGCTGAACGTTATTTTCTACCAAAAACATAAGGCCTTTGAATTTGAGAAATATCTGAAAAGCGGATCGGGTCGTGCGTTTATGAAACGACATTTTCAGTAAATATCCTTGCCACTGAAGCCAAGTCTCGCGAGCGAAGGAGCACCTTGTCTACCGTTAATCGACGGCAGAATATTACCTCTGTCAAACGACTTTTACATTTTGGAATCATTGCAAATCGCACCCAACTTCACATGTAATGCAATGAAGTTGGCGAAACTAAGCGTTGACAAGGATTGAATAAATCCGCACCGGGATTAATAGCAAGAATCGAGCATGAGCAAACTCACAGTATACACTCACATTCAAGCCTGTTGCTGACTTTTTAACGATTGACAACCACAAACTTCACCGCATAGCCGTTGGAGTTTCCAGCTTTAAGGACATACATCCCGGGAGGAAGACTGTTATCGAAAATAATTTTTCTTTCATTTCCGTCTGTTGTCATCTGGTAGCGCTGATAAGTCCTTCCCATTAAATCATAGACGATGATAGGCACTTCTCCACCGGATGTAACACCCTCTAGCTTGAGGTGGAGTTCGTTGCCATCGGAAGGGTTGGGATATAAAACCATCCTTGGCGATATGTTGTGGTCATATTCAACGACGACGATTTTTGACAAGGTGGATTTCCCATCATAGTCCGTTTGCCGCAATCGATAGTAGGATTTGCCTTCCAGTGGAAGCGGATCCACAAGGCTGTAAGAATGGGGAGACACGGTGGTTCCATTTCCAGGAACCTCGCCGACGGCCTTGAACCCTTCACCGTCTGCTGATCGCTCTACAGTGAAAAAATTATTATTCACTTCGGATGCCGTACGCCATGTCACATTCACTGTGCTTCCAGTCACCTGGGCCTTGAAATCCTGCAACTCAATCGGCAACGGCGAATTTGTCGCGTCGACAGATCCGACGTAAAAATTATTTGTTGCCCCCGTGAATGCGGGCAGGTTTACTCGACGCACGATAGGAACGGCTGTCGTTCCGGCATTCGCGCCTGCCGTGCCGATCACACTCCCCACAAGCGTAACCCGCAAGTCAACGGTGTTCATAGATGTAATTCCGACAAGCCCTACGTTGGCCGGATCGATCCTTACATTCAACCTGTTAGCGGCAATGTTAAATCCGTTCGCCGCGGTCAACGTCCATAACATATTTGTTCTCCTGACAACGGTAGATGCGCCGTCCAGAAACGATACCACCGAAACGCCAGAAGTAAAGTAGTCGTGATTAACGCTCAGCGTGCCGCCCGTCGTGGGTGCAGTGCCCCAATAGACATAGAATGGTCTATATCCTATCGGCGATCCAACTGGAAATAGCCCTCCGATGGTGCCGTCGACAATAATCGTTGCGTTGTCAAACCATCTTCTGAAAGTTCCATTATAAAGTATGCCGGAAGTATAGCTCAAAGTTCCTTTGATGGCCGTGGATGATCCAAGGGTCAGCAACTGAGATGCCATATCGCAGTCACCACTTATCATGTTGAACGTACCCTTAATGTTGGTCGCTGCCTCCAGGCTTTTCAACCCACCCCCTGAGTATGTAAGATTAAAATAGGTGATGGCACTCCGAATGATTT
>JBBRFP010000098.1:0-6854 GCA_038241465.1 Cytophagales bacterium
TTCAAAAGATAATGGTGGAAAGTTAAGGCCCTTTGGAATAGGCGCATTAGCCGGTGTTCCTGAGTTTGAATCTGCAGCGTTTGCCCTTAAAAACCCTGGCGACTATTCTGATCCGTTCTTATCAGCTTATGGATGGCACATTGTGAGACTGGAAAGAAAGATCCCTGTTCCTCCATTCTCTGATGTCGAGGCTGCCATTAAGAATAAAGTAAGCCGGGATGAGCGCCTTCAAATCGCTGACAAGAAAAGACTTGAGGAGAAAAAGAAGCAGTTTGGGCTGGTTGAATTTAGCGATGTGAAGAGTTCTGTGCTAAAAACGGTAGACACTTCACTGCAGCAGGCAAAGTGGAGATACGAAGGAGATCCATCGATCATGAATCAGACAATCTTTAGGTTAAATGAAAAAAATTATTCAGCAGGATCCTTTATTTCTTATATAGAAAAAAATCAAATAATTACGTCCATGGTTCCCGGAGCTTCCATGATAAAATTGTATGACTCTTTTCTAGGAGACCAGCTTACTGAAATTGAAGATCAAAAGCTTTTGGCTGAGAATGCTCCCTTTAGAAATCTACTGACAGAGTATAAAGAAGGAATTCTTCTGTTTACGATTATGGAAAAGGAAGTTTGGAATAAGGGAGCAGACGACACGTTAGCCATACGAAAGTTCTATAACGCCAACAAATCAAAGTACACTGCTGGAGACAGGGTACATGCCAGGGTTTTTACAACAACTGACAAAAACGTTTTAGCGGAAGCACAGAGCAAAGTTGAAAATGGTGATTCCTTAAGAAAGGATGATCTGAAAAAATTCAAATCGATATCACCTTATCGCAATTATTCTCGTGGTGAAAGTAAAGCTGTAGATAAAGTAAGCTGGGCAATTGGCTTGCACAGCACTGAATCAGAAGGAAATTACTACCTCGTCGAGATCGATAATTTAGTGCCGCCAGGCTTGAAATCTCTTGAGGAATCGCGCGCACAAATAGTCAGTGACCGTCAGGATAGTCTTGAAAAGGCATGGACGAAGGAATTAAAACAAAAGTATCCCGTTAAAGTGAATGGTAAGGGCAAAAAATTCGTTGTAAACGAACTAGCAAAAAAGTGAAAATTAAACTTCGGGAAATTATTGGTTTACTAAGCCTTGCATCTGCTATGATGTTGACCGGTTGTGATTTGATCCGAATGAAGAAAGAGGAACCATCGTCCACTCCAAGCAGACAGCCTGTTGCCAGGGTCAATGAGAAATATCTGTATCAGGACGAACTTGTTGGAATAGTGGATCAAAACTCTACTGCAGATGACAGCATTGCAAGAGCCACTGCCTACATCAACAGTTGGATACGCAAACAGTTGTTGATCGAAGAAGCAATGAAACGGATCAACATCAATGAAGCGGAGGTTGAGCGTAAAGTGCTTGACTACCGATACAGTCTGATCGGCTACGAATATCAAAACTTTTATATTCAACAGCATCTTAATGACAGCATCTCGGAACAAGATGTTGATGAATACTACCGGGCGCACTTTGATAATTTCATTCTGAAGCAGAATATTGTTCGCGGCACCTACATCAAGGTTCCTAAGACAGCGCCGAGAACTAATAAGGTCAAGGAAATTATCTTTTCTAAAAAGGAAAAGGATCAGGATGAATTGAGATCGTACTGTCTGAGTTTTTCGGTGGCTTACCATTTGAGCGACAGTGCATGGATTGCATTCGACAAGTTGGTGGCCAATTCTCCGATGGCTGAAATACCGAATAAGATTCAATTTTTAAAGACAAATCCTTTCTACGAAACCAGCGATGTTGAGTTTATGTATTTTCTGAAAATCGACGATTATAAAATTTCTGATAACGTTTCGCCGTTAGAATTCGTGAAAGAAGACATTCGAAATATTCTCTTAAACAAAAGAAAAGTAGAACTTGCAAGGACTTTGGAGGATGAAGTGTATGAAAATGCGGTCAAACAGAAGAATTTTGAAATTTTTAATCAGTAGCCTACTGCTTATCGGGGTATGGACTGCCGGGTTCTGCCAGGAGCCAAAAGGCTTTGTCGTGGATAAAATCATCGGCAAGGTTGATAATTATATCATTTTGCGATCAGAACTGGAGGGTACATTCCAGAACTACCTCTCGAATGGCGGTAAGGCCACTGACGAGGCAAAATGCGGAGTATTCAACCAACTTGTAGTCAATAAACTCCTGGTCGCAAAAGCTGAAATTGACTCCGTGTTAATAACGGATCTCGAAGTGGATAATGAGACGCGCCAGCGTATGGCGATGATCCTTCAACAGTATGGCAACTCACAGGATCAATTGGAGAAGTCATTAGGTAAAACGCTTGATCAGTTCCAGATTGAACTACGTGACCAGGTTCGTGAGCAGATACTTGGCCGGGATATGCGCAATAAGATCACAAAAGATATTGATGTAACCCCGGCGGAAGTCAAACGTTTCTTTTATAAAATTCCGTCAGACAGTCTGCCATTTTATTCAGCGGATGTGGAGGTGGCCCAAATAGTTCGTATCGCAAAAGTGAGTGAGTCTCAGGAGGCAGAAACCAAGCTGAAGCTAAACCAGATAAGAGAACGCATATTGGCTGGTGAGGATTTTAATGAGCTAGCAAAGAAATATTCAGAAGATCCATCAGCGCAACAAAATGGCGGTGAAATGAACTATGTAGGTCGTGGTTCGATGGTGCCTGAGTACGAAGCTACAGCCTTCAGAATTAAGAAAGGAGAGATATCACTACCTTTCAAATCACCTTTTGGATTTCATATCATGCAACTCCTCGACAGAAGAGGTAATGAATATAATTCACGCCATATATTAATATCAGCAATCCCATCACCTAATGATATTGTCCGTGCTGAAAAATTCCTGGACAGCCTTCGACGAGTTATAACCAAGGACAGTATGAAGTTTGAACAGGCAGCTAAGGAATTTTCTGATGATCAACGATCAAAAGGATTTGGTGGATTTTTTACGGATGAAGATAATGGATTGAAGGTATCTATTAAAGAGCTTGATCCCGTTGTCTATTTCACCATTGATACCATGAAAGAAGGAACCATTAGCCGGCCAATCGTTTACCGAACGGACGATCTTAAGAACGCGGTGAGAATATTATATTTCAAGAAACGTCTTCCTCCTCACCAGGCGAGTTTGAAAGATGATTGGTTTCGCATTCAAAATGCCGCGCTGGCCGAAAAGAAAGATAAAATGCTCAACAAATGGTTTACCAAAGCTAGACAGGATGTGTTTATCAAGTTGGATCCGGCCTATCAGGGCTGCGGGATTTTAGATTAGATTTTTTAGCGCAGGCGCGCATGTTACAAGAGAAAGATAATTAATTATCGGATGCAGAAATTTTCAAATGACGTAGAGGCTGCCAATGCGTTAGCAGAGGGCTATAAGAATTTAAAAGCGGAAATTGCACGTGTTATTATTGGTCAGGATGATGTCGTTCGTTTGGTGCTAACTGGAATTTTTTGTCAGGGGCACTCACTATTGGTGGGCGTTCCGGGTTTGGCAAAAACACTTCTTGTTCAAACAATCGCCAATGCATTGGATCTGAACTTCAAACGCATTCAGTTCACTCCCGATTTGATGCCTTCTGATATTGTAGGGGCTGAGACGATGGATAAGGAGCGTAATTTTAATTTTGTAAAAGGCCCTGTGTTTGCAAATATCGTATTGGCAGATGAGATCAATCGAACCCCGCCAAAGACCCAGGCGGCATTGCTGGAGTCAATGCAGGAATATGCTGTGACGATTGCAGGTAATCGCTACGAGCTGCCAAGGCCATTCTTTGTTCTGGCAACACAAAATCCGATTGAACAAGAAGGAACCTATCCGTTACCAGAAGCTCAACTTGATCGGTTCATGTTCAATATATTCCTTGACTACCCTACATACGAGCAGGAGCTCAACATTGTCAAGATGACTACCGCCGACGTTGTTGCTTCCGTGCATAAAATATTATCAGCAGAAGACATTCAATATTTCCAGCATTTGGTGCGGAGGGTACCAATCGCTGACAACGTGGTAGAATTTGCTGTGAAATTGAGCCACCTTACTCGTCCGGGTACAAAGGGCTCAACTATTGCGAACGATTATCTGGAATGGGGTGCAGGCCCCCGCGCTTCACAGTTTATGGTTCTTGGGGCAAAGTGTAATGCGTTGTTGAATGGAAAATATTCCCCGGACATTGAAGATGTAAAGATTATAGCCAGTGCAGTACTGCGTCACCGTATCGTTCGGAACTTCAAAGCAGAGGCAGATGGAATGAGTGTGGATAAAATTATAGAAAAGCTTGTCGCTGAAGCATAATCGTGTGCAGCGGGAGTATATTGTTCAATTGAAGCAAGAATTATCAATTGCGTTTTGCCAAATTAACGACTAATTAATATTTCTCCTTGAAACGACGAATCATCGCGACAGTGAAACCTACCATTAACAATCCTGTTCCAAGCCAGAGCACGTTGATGTAGGGCTTTTCCATCGCTTTGATGATCACCCAATCTTTTTGCCTTCCGCTTAGCCCCAGACTAAATTCGTTTGTGTCAGGGTGAATGTTTAACAGCGTTATTTTAACTCCTAGCTCGCCGATTTCGTAAGCGAAACGCCCAACTTCACTTTTGTTTTTAATAAGAAATATTGGTTCGGCGTAATAACTTTCGTGCTCGCCATCGACCCGGATTTTAGCTTTCACCGCTACATCCTCGTCTGTAAGGGTAATTCCAGGAATGGTAGTGAGCCGCTCTACCTCTTCCAGTACAGCAACATAATCATTGACGAAAAATTGTTTTCCGATCTGCACCCTAACTTCTTCCACATCTCCCCACTCTGGCTCTGATTCACGATTCATAGAAGAAGAGACGTGCGTGTAAAGGTCACTGACAACGCCCCTGCTGATGTCCGGCGAAGGAAGAATACCACCCATGCTCGGATTGAGCTGTATCCTTGGAAAAAGAGTAGCCGCTACTTTTTCACCTTTCCTCAGTTGTATCTCGTAAAATGTATTTTCTGGATAGACTTCGAAAGTATCTTTAGCGTTGAAGAGCTTGTCTCCTTTGAAAAAGATATCATTGATGGCAATGACCCGGTAAGGATCATTTGTGAGCATTACATCTTTCTTCTTTACAAAACCGGCTTTATTACGGGGCTCCAATCGTTCTCCCAAAAATTCTATATCATATCCGCCCATGGTACGGGTTTCATTAATGAACAGAAGCAGATTGTCGCGATTAAATTCCGTACCCATCTCTTTATTTAAAAGAAGGCCTGTGTTATTTAATGAAACGACTTTTGAATAGCCCGATGAGAACATCATTCCAATCAGCATCATACCAATTGAGATATGAGCTATTGCACCACCAGAAAGCTTTGGATTTATTCTCCAGACACTATACAGCACCTTGATATTTGAAATGATAATGTAGAGTCCAGCAAATAATAGAACGAGATAAGTAGGATTTCTGACCTCACCCACCAACATCGTAATTACAAAAATGACCGCCACAATCAGCAGCGTGCTAATGAGTTCACTTTTCAATTTTTGCTTATCGATCTTCTGCCACCAGAAGAACTGACCGGTACCAGAAAGCAACGCTACCAGCACCGCAAACCATAACTGAACCGTGGAGTAAAACTGGACGGCATCGGCACGTGGAGCCATATTTCCTTCGCCACCCAACAATCTAATGATCGTGTTATAAACAGGTTTTGATGTTTCAACAATAACCTGGAATCCCATCAGGCATAAAGTAGATGCCCCTAAGAAGATCCAGAACTCTCGTGAGTAGGTTGAAATCTCTTTTTCGGAAGTTGGAATTTCCTTCCATCTAACCCAAACTAAGGCAATTGCAGCAAAAGTGAAAAATAGAAGGTAGATCAATAGTTGTCCTGACAATCCAAGGTCGGTAAATGAGTGAACAGACGCATCGCCAAGAATTCCGCTTCGTGTTAGAAACGTTGAATAAAGGATAAGTATAAAAACAGCAATCACTAATATCATTGATAGCTTAAGCGCGGTCTTACTATTCTTGTAAGTAATCATTGTATGCAGCGAAGCAATCATAATCAGCCAGGGAACATAGACAGCATTTTCTACAGGATCCCAGTTCCAATAACCACCGAAGCTCAGTGTTTCATAAGCCCAGTATCCCCCCATCAGAATACCCAACCCAAGAATCGCTCCGCCTAACAGTGTCCAGGGTAGCGCGGGTTTGATCCAGTCGATATATTTTTTCTGCCAAAGGCCAGCCATGCAAAATGAGAAAGGAACCAGCGTAAGCGCGAAACCAAGAAATAGTGTTGGGGGATGTATTACCATCCAGTAGTTCTGAAGCAATGGATTTAATCCATTTCCATCTTTTGGAATAAAATCAGGTTGTAGCTTAAAGATTGGATCAGCCATTGCATCTCTCAATAGAATGAATGGAGAGCTTCCCAGCTTAAGACTGATACCCGGAATTACCACTCCTAAAATCATCGATGCTAAAAAAGCCTGAACACTTGCGAAGATCGTCATCACTGGCGCTTCCCATGAACGTTGCGTAAACATCAGGATAATGCCAAGCACTGCCTGCCAGAACATCCAAAGTAGGAAGCTTCCTTCCTGTCCTTCCCAAAAGCACGATACCATGTACTGACCCTGCAAGTGGAGGGAAGAATGCGAATAAGCGTAGTGGTATTCGAAATAATGATTATAAATAATTGTGAAAAGAGAAACCACTATTCCAAGCACAGCAACAGAGTGGATCAGGAAACCTATTGTGCCATTCGAGATCCACTGCTTACTCTCTAAAAGATCTCTTGTAACAGTTGCTTTCCAGTAACAAAATGAAGT
>JBBRFP010000099.1:0-6832 GCA_038241465.1 Cytophagales bacterium
TAATCGGTAACAAGTATCGACAGCAACGGTTTCACTGCTCTGTGCTGAAATGCATCATCAAGAAGAATAACATTGGTGTCCGGAAATTCCTGAAGGATAGAAGGTATTGCAACCACTCTATTCTCGCCTACCACCACTTGAACATCTGTTCCGAATTTCTTGAAAAGTTGGTAGGGTTCATCACCAATTGACCTAGCAGTATCAGATACTCCTGCACTTCGATAGCCTGTTGAGTTTCGTCCGTAACCCCGGCTGAGCGTGGCCACCGCAAAATTATTTTTCAGTAACAGAATCAGGTACTCAATCATAGGGGTCTTACCAGAGCCGCCAACATTCAGGTTCCCCACGACCACCACTGGTATATCAAATGTAAAAGAGGGTTTTTGGCCGATATCATATAAATGATTCCTGAATCTTGTAATAAGATCGTACAGAACAGCAAAAGGATACAGGAAGAGTTTTACTATTTTGATCATCTCTTGACACCAATTCTATAAATTTGAACAAAACCAACTGCATGCAAGCCGTAAAGATAAAGGATGTAACCGCTTATTTGGAATCCATTGCTCCAATCGTTTATCAGGAGTCATACGACAATAGCGGGCTGATAACAGGGAATCCGGGCGAGCAAATCCGGGGAATTCTGGTTACGCTGGATTGTACCGAAGCGGTGGTTGACGAAGCTATCGCTGCCAATTGCAACCTCATTGTTGCTCACCATCCGATTTTGTTCAAAGGTGTGAAGCGCCTGACAGGTAAAACGTATGTTGAACGTACATTGATAAACGCAATTAAGAATGATATCGCGATCTATGCTATCCACACCAATCTTGACAATGTAATCGACGGGGTTAATAGAAAAATAGCAGAAAAGCTGGATTTAAGAAATGTTCGTGTTCTCAGACCATTAAAATCGACGTTATCGAAGATCGTAGCTTTTGTTCCAAAGAACGATCTCGAAACCCTATTAGCGGCCTTGTATAATGCCGGTGCCGGTCAGATCGGGAATTATAATAACTGCAGCTTTCAGGTGGACGGTCTCGGAACATTTCAGCCTGGTGAGAAAGCAACGCCGCTCATCGGAAAAACTGGAAAACAAGAAATTGTGAACGAGACCAGAATTGAATTGATCTTTCCTTCCTATAAAGAAGTGGAGATTATAAGCGCGTTAAAAAAAGCTCATCCCTACGAGGAAGTAGCATATTACATAACGCTGATAACGAACGAGGATCAGAATACAGGATCGGGGCTCATTGGAGAATTGGAGAGCCCGATTGAACCAATCCAATTTCTTAAGCGTTTAAAAAGCCAGATGAATGTTTCAATGTTGCGTCATACGGCTCTTCCCAAATCGATTTCGAAAGTAGCGGTGTGTGGTGGAGCAGGCAGTTTCCTGTTAGCCGATGCCATTGCCCACGGTGCTGACGTATTCGTCTCGTCCGACTTCAAGTACCATGAATTCTTTGATGCGGAAGGCAAAATAATGATTGCAGACATAGGACACTATGAGAGTGAGCAGTTTACAAAGGACCTTTTGAGCGAGGTTTTAAGTAAAAAATTCACTACTTTTGCGATCAATTTTTCAAAAACTGTCACCAATCCAATAAGTTACCTGTAAATGATGGAAAATCAGACAATTACGCAGAAACTAGAAGCCCTTGTAAAGTTACAGTCGATTGACACAAAACTTGACCAACTACGCAAACTAAGAGGAGACCTACCCGACGAAGTCCAGGATCTGGAAGACGAAATTGAAGGTTACAAGGTCAGAATGACACGGTTTGAGACAGATCAAAAAGAAGTTGAAGACGCGATAAAAAAGAACAAAGAAGGTATTAAAGAAGCTGAAAAGCTTGTAAAAAAATACAACGAGCAGCAGAAGAACGTTAAAAATAACCGTGAGTTTGATGCGATCACAAAAGAGATTGAGCTTCAGGAATTGGAGGTTCAGATCTGCGATAAGCGTATCAAAGAAGCAAAGGACAAGATTGAAGACAAGAAATCAGAAATAACAAAGATCGAAACGCTTATCAAAGATCGTAGTGATGATCTTGAAAATAAGAAGAAGGAACTCGCAGAGATCTCAAGCGAAAGCCAGGAAGAAGAAAAGAAGTTGTTAAGCGATCGCGAAAAAGCAGCAAAGAAAATCGAAGATAAATTCCTTAAGTATTACGAACGTCTCCGCATCAATCTTTCAAATGGTTTAGCAGTGGTACGCGTGGTTCGTGGTGCAGCTGAAGGATGTAACATCATCATCCCTCCTCAGAAGATTGCGGAGATTCGTGAGAAAAAGAAAATTGTTATTGATGAACACTCTGGCCGCATTCTGGCTGATGTTGACATGGAGTCAATGGAGGAAGAAGTTAAGCCTAAGAAAGTGGCACCTGCCAGACGCGCTAAGAAAGTTGGCTAATCATCACTTCAAATACTTAAAAAAGGCAGTCGCAATCGTCTGCTTTTTTTTATTTACGTCGGGCCAAAGTCTCGCGGTAGACAACTTGTGGCAATTTGAGCCTTCTGTTGAACATATCTATAAACTAGTTCTCAATCTCCAGACTGAACAGGCTTATGCCGAACTAGCTCAGCTAAAGAATGTGAATGAGTTCCATAAACTCTACGTTCAAAGTTTCCTGGAAACCACCGACATCCTAATAACGGAGGATGAAAAGCGGTTCGATAAAATTAATGAAGAGTTTAGGCGCAGGCTCGATAGGCTATCCGAACTACCGGAAAGTCCGGAGACGTTGTTCCTTAGGGCAGAGTTAAATATCCAACGTGGATTCAACCTATTAAATCTCGGACAGGAACTCAATGCAGTTTTAGCCATTCGTCAGGCATATCAGGCAACACAGGAATGCCTGAAAAAATATCCAAACTTTATTCCAATCAAGAAAACCCACGGAATGATACAGGTAATGGTGGGTTCAGTTCCTGATAAATATCAGTGGTTTATGAGTCTGCTGGGAATGAAAGGTTCCGTAGTGGTGGGGCAAAAACAATTGGAAGAACTACGACTGTCCAAATCAAGCTTGAGCCTTGAGGCTACGATCCTTTTCTTCAGCATCAAGGGATTTATCAATCAAAAATTTGGAGAAGCGGCTATTGGATTTAAAGATTGCCTCGTAAAAGATCCTGACAGTCGATTACTACTTTTTCTAGGGATCAATATGCTAATGAAGGATTCTCAAAGCGAAGAAGCATTAGCGCTTATACATGAACTCGATGCCAAACCACAAGGGCTTCCGATGGATTATATTGAATACCTCAGAGGAGAAGCCCTCATGCAACGTGGCGACTATCTCGCGTCCATCCATGCCTATCAAAAGTTCATGAAGAATTTTAAGAGTCAGAGCTATCGGAAAGACTCGTACTACAAGATGGGACTTTGCTATTTCCTCGCAGGTAATCAGGCGTTAGCTCAAAAGAACTTTGATATCGCCAGAAAAACCGGCAAAACTTCGGCAGATCCGGACAAATATGCTGCTGCAATGCTGGAGGAAAATACATTTCCGAATCCAAAGATTTTGAAAGTTCGGTTCTACACGGATGGTGGATATTATAAAGAAGCAAAAGATCTACTGAAAACGATTACTCCTGCCGACCTGCCCACTGTCAAAGATCAGACTGAATTCACCTATCGTAAGGGCCGCCTTTCACACAAAACGAAAGACCCAACTTCCGCAAAATTGTTCTATCAGCAGACAATCGAAATGACGGGTACTCAACCCTGGTACTTCGCACCCAACGCGGCGCTTCAACTTGGCTATATAAGTCAGGAACAGGGCGACCTTATTTCAGCGAAGAAATATTATGAGAAGGCGCTTAGCTATAAGCGGTACGAGTATAAGAATGGGATTGATTCAAAGGCAAAATCTGCGCTGGAATCATTGAGGAAATAGAACTTAGCCAAAGAAATACAAATCGACTTACGCTTTAACTGTTTTACCTGCTTTCATTGCGGCAAGGTGATCTGTATTATTGTAAACGTCGACCGTGAATTGTGATTCGGTACGAGTAAGCAGATATAACCCAAGGTTTTCATGCTCAAACATATCCATTGAGCCTAAAGGATAGTTCATCATCTGACAAAGAAAAATCCTCATTGCCCGTCCGTGCATACAAATCAAAATAGGGTTGCTACTAACACTTGCTCTGATAATATCGAGCATCGGTTTTTGCCGGGATGCAACTTCATCAGGACTCTCACCGCCCTCAATCGGTATAGACGTCTCTCCTTGCTGCCACTTCCTCAAGATGCTATGGTAATAAGCATCTTCTTCGGGGGTGATCCGCTGCCCCTCCCGATTGCCCCAGCTGATCTCATTTAAGGCAGCGTGCTCTTCGAAAGGCAGGCCGTCGCTGATAAAGTTTGAAACCGATTCCTTGCTCCTTTTCAACCTGGAAACGTAGATCCTTTCGAAAGGAATGGCGCGATAATAATTATAAAAAGCTTCGGCCTGACCGCGACCCCTGTCATTCAAAGAGGCGTCAACACCACTTCCCTGAACAATTCCCTGAAGATTATAATCCGTCTGACCATGACGTATTAAATAAATTTTTTGAGAGATCAATTTCCTTTAATTTGGCTCCGTTTTGCAAGAGTTTTACGGCTTTCGTTCTAACTCTGCGCAAACAGGCCGCAAATATAAAAAAATCATTTTTCCATCATAATCCGCAAACGTGTGAAGTCATTATTTAATCCAGAGGTTACAATAGAGAAACTTAATTTCTATTCCCAGAACACATTGGTTGAACATCTGGGAATCGAGGTCCTCCGGATAGGAGAAGATTTTATAGAAGCAAAAATGCCTGTCGATCACAGAACTCATCAGCCCTTTGGTTTGTTACATGGGGGTGCGTCAGTGGCCCTTGCGGAAACGCTTGGAAGTCTGGCTGCCCATTGTACAATCGATGATCAGACTAAATATTGTGTAGGATTGGAAATCAACGCGAATCACATTAAAAGTGTTAAAAGTGGATTTGTGATTGGCACCACCCGACCCATCCACGTTGGCGGTCGCACACAAGTTTGGGAAACAAAAATTACCAATGAACAGGGCGAACTTGTTTGTGTAAGCAGGATCACGATGGCTGTAATAGACAGACGTTAGAAAATGGAGAAAACAAATAGTGTCGCGGGCGTCTCGGTAAATGATTTTATAGCAGAGGCGTTAACATCGTATGTTGAGAACGGATTTTCCTTTTCCCTGTGGCGACTTCCTAACTCTTCTGTCGTTCACATGGCTGCGAGTGAACAACCCGTGCTTCTCTCAGAAGTAAACCTGGAAGAAAGTAATTCCGGATTTCTATTCTCACCGTTTGATCCATTTAAAGACAAGATTCATCTCCCTCTTGATGAATATATTGAATTTCAGGAAGGTCAAATAATCTTGAATCAAGGGAAGATATCTGACGAGATAATTTCTCGGAAATCACTGAAATCAGCGAAACGTGCACCGTACTATTCGCTCATGCCATTATCTCTTTCGATTACCGATGATGCGTACAAACAATTGGTTTCCAAATCAATCGACGAAGTTATTCGGGGAAATTTTGAAAAAATCGTACCATCACGATTTAAAAAATTAACACTTCCAAAAGAGTTCGACCTCATCGAAACGTTTAACAGGTTATGCGAACTATATCCTCTTGCAATGGTCTCCGTTTTTTCCAGTCCGCTCACAGGTACATGGGTAGGCGCCACTCCTGAGATGCTTGTCCGTATCGACAGCGATCAGCACTTTCACACCGTGGCAGTAGCGGGTACGCAATCTTATGAAAACGGAGTTGACCTTCGTTCCATTAGTTGGACACAAAAAGAAATTGAAGAGCAGGCGCTTGTTGAACGCTATATAATCAGCTGCTTCAAAAAGATTCGCCTTCGTGAATACGACGAGCTCGGTCCGAAAACAATTGTTGCAGGGAATGTGCTCCACTTAAAGACAGAATTTACAGTTGATATGGTTGCTACAAATTTTCCGCAACTTGGCTCGATCATGCTCAAGCTTCTGCATCCTACTTCAGCGGTTTGTGGAATGCCACTGCAGGCAAGTCTGGACTTTTTAAAAGAAAACGAGAGCTACGATCGCCAGTTTTACAGCGGATACTTGGGTCCCGTTAGCATCAAAAGTGAAACGAATCTCTATGTGAATCTCCGATGTATGCAACTTTTCAAAAATGAGGCGATTTTGTATGCCGGCGCAGGCATTGTGGCAGATTCCGATCCTGAAAAAGAATGGGCAGAAACGGAAATGAAAATGAATACGCTCATCAAGAGTATCAAAAAGTAATCTTTCCTCCGCTACCTTGCACGTGTGAACACCAGCCTTCTTAATAATCTTGTCGAATTGTGCGCCAGAAAAGGCGTTGAGCAGGCGATCATCTGTCCTGGGTCAAGAAGCGCTCCTCTCGCGCTCGCATTCGTTCGTAATAAAAAAATAAAAAGCAGGACTTTTAGCGATGAGCGTAGCGCCGCCTTCGTGGCATTGGGAATCGCGCAGCAAACAAAAACTCCCGTTGTCCTGATCTGTACATCCGGATCAGCCGCTTATAATTTTGCACCGGCTATAGCAGAAGCCTATTTTCAGCATACACCACTCCTTGTTTTGACGGCCGATCGTCCCAATGAATGGATTGACCAACTGGACGGACAAACCATCAGGCAAAAAGAACTTTACGGTAATCATGTAAAGAAATACTTTGAACTGACGCTGGATTACTCCCACCCCGATTCGGAATGGCATGCTAAAAGGATTGTAAACGAAGCAATCAATCTTGCTAACACTGGCCAGAAAGGACCCGTTCACATCAACGTACCGTTACGCGAGCCACT
>JBBRFP010000100.1:0-6817 GCA_038241465.1 Cytophagales bacterium
ATTTTGATTAAGACCAATAACCAGTTTTTTTAGTGACTATAAGAACAAAACCATGGCAAAATCTGAAAATTTCATCCGCGTAAACGTCTTCCTGGTGAAGCCAGATACTAATGTCAAACTGAAAAGCTTAAATACCGAATACAAAGGTTCAACGCTGAATAAGGAAGAAGCTGAGATCCTGCTCGATAAGAGCCGGCGCGCGCTGGCAAAGATTCAGGATGAATTATATGCCCACAATAAGCATTCTGTTCTCATCATCTTTCAGGCGATGGATGCTGCCGGCAAGGATGGAGCCGTAAAGCACATTATGTCGGGATTTAATCCCTTGGGTGTGAAGGTGTATAGCTTTAAAGCACCCACATCACATGAACTTGATCATGATTATTTCTGGAGACATGAACTGGCCTTGCCGGCGCGAGGGGAGATCGCCATCCATAATCGTTCACATTATGAGAATGTTCTGGTTACGCGTGTTCACCCTGAATATATCATGGGGGAGAAGATTCCGGGAATTGATTCAGTCAAAGATATTGATGAGAAATTCTGGGAAATGCGCTTTAAACAAATAAGGAGATTTGAAAAGAACCTTTCTGAGAATGGCACCTTGATTCTTAAGTTCTTCCTCAACGTGTCCAAGAAAGAGCAGAAGAAGCGGTTTCTGGAACGGATTGACGATCCAACCAAGAACTGGAAATTTTCCCTTGGAGATCTTAAGGAGCGAAGGCACTGGGAAGAATATCAGGATGCTTACCAAGCAGCAATTAGCGCGACTTCTACAAAAGATGCTCCCTGGTTTATCATTCCTGCCGACGATAAATGGTATACTCGTCTGGCGATTGCCATGGTGATTCATGATAAGTTTGAAACCCTGGAATTGGGTTATCCCAAAGTCAGCAAAATGCAGCTTGAAGAGTTGCAAAATGCAAAGCAGCAGTTGTTGAGTGAAGAGCCTAAAAGATCCCAAAAAATGGGTGAGAAAAAGCGAGGAAAATAACCTTGTTTCCACCCTGATTTTAGCCTTTATACCAAACATAAAATTTAACTGGAGTAATCCTTAAAATATACTGGAATAAATCCATGTAAAATGCTGTTTTTACTGTGAAAAACCCCTATTTTTGCCTTTTGTAAAACACCCAAATGAGCGAAAAAAAGGCAAACAAGGCATCTGATTATTCAGCGAATAACATCCAGGTTTTAGAGGGTTTAGAAGCGGTTCGAAAAAGACCCGCAATGTACATTGGAGACGTGAGTGTAAAGGGGCTTCACCACCTTGTTTGGGAGGTTGTGGACAACTCGATCGATGAAGCGATGGCAGGTTACTGCGATGAGATCAAAGTGACGGTCAATACCGACAATTCCATTACGGTAGAAGACAATGGCCGGGGCATTCCAACGGACATGATGGAGAAGGAAAAGCGTTCAGCATTGGAAGTCGTTATGACAGTCCTTCATGCAGGCGGAAAATTCGATAAGGATACCTACAAAGTTTCGGGAGGTTTACACGGGGTAGGGGTTTCCTGCGTGAATGCACTATCAGAAATGCTGAAAGCCACAGTTTACCGTGATGGTAAAATCGCTGAGCAGATTTTTAAACGTGGCATTCCGCAAGCGCCGGTAAAATTTATTGGACAATCCGAAAGACGTGGTACAACGATCGAGTTCAAACCGGACTACGAGATTTTTCCAGTTTTAGAATATAATTATGTCACGATCTCGACACGTCTTCGTGAACTTTCTTTTCTTAATCCAGGGATAAAAATTTCACTTGCAGATCTACGCGAGTTGGATGAGAATGGAGTGCCAAGAAATGATACATTCTTTTCGGAAGGTGGTCTGCGTGAATTTGTTCAATACATGGACTCAACACGTGAAAAGCTAATCGCTGATCCGATCTATGTTGAAAATAATGATGGACCTATTCCGGTTCAGGTAGCAATGAGCTATAATACATCGTTCAGTGAAAATCTGATGTCGTATGTGAACAACATCAATACCCATGAAGGTGGGACACACGTAGCTGGTTTCAGACGGGCGTTAACAAGAACATTAAAAACATACGCTGATAAATCAGGATTGCTCGAAAAAGCAAAGATTGAAATAGCGGGGGACGACTTCCGTGAAGGACTTACAGCAGTAATTTCTGTGAAAGTTGCGGAACCGCAATTTGAAGGTCAGACAAAGACCAAGCTTGGGAACTCCGACGTAATGGGGGCCGTGGACCAGGCTGTTGGGGAGGCATTGCAGAATTTTCTGGAAGAGCACCCAAAAGAGGCAAGGTTAATCGTCAATAAGGTAATTCTGGCGGCGCAGGCTCGTTACGCTGCCCGAAAGGCACGAGAGATGGTACAGCGTAAGAATGTTCTTAGCGGAACAGGACTGCCCGGTAAACTCGCCGATTGTGCCAGCTCCGACCCGGCCGAATGCGAATTGTATCTCGTGGAAGGTGACTCTGCGGGGGGATCTGCCAAGCAAGGAAGAAATCGACATTTTCAGGCCATCCTTCCCCTTCGCGGAAAGATTCTGAATGTTGAGAAAGCGCAGGAACATAAGATCTATGAGAACGAGGAAATCAAGAACATGATCACGGCCCTTGGTGTAAGCTTTGGAACGGCTGATGATGCTAAAGCATTAAATCTTAACAAGCTACGTTATCACAAGGTTATTATCATGACCGATGCAGATGTTGATGGCAGTCATATTCGTACATTGATCCTTACGTTCTTTTTTCGCTACATGAAAGCACTGATTGAACAGGGGTACGTTTACATTGCACTTCCTCCTTTGTATTTATTGAAACGCGGCAAAGAAGAACGTTACTGCTGGACCGAAGAACAACGAAGTGAAATAACAAAGGAGCTTGCAAAGGATGGCAGGGAAGATGCCGTAAATATCCAACGATATAAAGGATTAGGTGAAATGAACCCTGAGCAATTGTGGACTACTACAATGGATCCATCAAAACGTACGTTGAAGCTTGTAGGGATTGAGTCGGCGGCAGAAGCAGATCACCTCTTTTCAATGCTGATGGGTGATGAAGTTGCACCGCGAAGGGATTTCATTGAGAAGAATGCAAAGTACGCAAGAATAGATATCTGATAGGTGGTTGCAGTATGGAAACACAAGAAGAAGAACAATTAACTGTACCTGCCAATGCTCCTCAGCAAATTGCCGAGAGTAATTACATCAGTAGAGATCTCAGCTGGCTTCAGTTCGACTATCGTGTACTGGATCAGGCCCGTCATACTGATCGCAGCATTTTTGATCGGCTCAAGTTCTTTTCGATCACTTCATCCAATCTTGATGAGTTTTGTACAATTCGTTTAGGTAGTCTTTACAACTATCTTGACTTCGGTAAGGAGAGATTTGATTACAGCGGACTTCGTGAATCGCCGTTTCGCACCTTGTTACTGCAGGAGATACGTAAGTTTCTGAATACCCAACACGAGTATTACCTTGAAAGTCTAAAGCCTTTATTCGAAAAGAATGGGTTTCGAATAAATGGATATAGTTCTTTATCCCAACAGGATAAGACCCGTGTAGATCAGTACTTTCAGCGGACTATCTATCCGATGCTTACGCCGATGATGTTCGATAGTTATCATACATTTCCAACACTGAAGAACAATCGACTTCTGATAGGAGTGGTGACAAAGAACCCCACGGAGTCCACACAACATCAGAAAGCCTCCTTTATACAGATACCAAGTAACATTGGGCGCTTTTTTGAGATACTTCAAATGGATGGCACGATTGCCTTTATACCGATTGAAGATATCATACTTCACAATGTTCATCATCTTTTCAGGAATGTAGAGGTACTCAGTGTGACGCTGTTCCGTATTAACAGAAATGGTGACTTTACCCTTGAAGAAAGTGAAGATATTGAATCAAATTTTTTAGAAGAACTTAAGAGAAAGTTGCAGACACGCAGGACGGGGCGAGTGGTACGAATGGATGTGCTGGAAGGATTTGATCCATGGCTGGTGAGACTTCTTAAAATTCAGTGGGATCTTGAGGAATTGAACATTTTTACTATTCCTAAAGAAAGCTTGCTTGACCTTGCAGGATTGACTCAGATCATTGGCCATAAGGAGTTTAAGGACAAGCGAGCTATTGCAAAACAATCCGATCGACCGGCTATCCGTCCCGTGACTTTTCCAGAAGGAGCGCACAGCGATTTGTTCGAAGTGCTGAAAGCGCGCGACATTCTATTGCATCATCCGTATGATTCAATGGATCCTGTTATTGAGCTTCTCGACAAAGCTGCAGATGATCCATTGGTACTTTCCATTAAGATCACGATTTATCGCCTAGCGAAAGAATCGCGCGTAAGCGCGGCCTTGCTAAAAGCTGCCGAAAACGGAAAACATGTGTCGGTATTGTTTGAAGTGAAGGCACGCTTTGATGAAGAGAATAATTTACGTGAAGCTCAGAGGTTGCAAAAATCCGGATGCTTTGTAATCTATGGCTTTGGTGCATTGAAAACTCATACCAAGCTCTTATTAATTGTCAGAAGAGAGTTGGATGACCGGGTATTTCGTTACGTTCATATTAGTAGCGGTAACTATAACGAAGCTACGGCACGGCTTTACACTGATCTTAGCCTTTTGACTACCCGGGAGACATACGGAATCGATGTTTCAGAATTCTTTAACGTAATCACTGGTCATTCGCAACCATCACTTTATCGCAATTTGATCACGTCCCCACGGGATATGCGCAATCAACTTTGTGCATTGGTAAGGAGGGAAGCACAAAATGCGAAGAGTGGATTGCCTTGCGGTATTGTTATCAAACTGAATTCTATTCAGGACAAAGAGTTTATAGATGCTCTATACGAAGCCAGCCAGGCAGGGGTACCCATCAAGCTGATTGTGAGAGGAATGTGTTGCCTTCGCCCCGGACGTAAAGGTCTGAGTGAGAATATTGAAGTCGTCTCTATTGTTGGAGAATATCTTGAGCATTCACGTATTTATTATTTCCATAACAATGGTAATCCAAATGTTTATTTTGGCAGTGCCGATGCTATGGTGCGTAGCTTTGACAGAAGAATTGAATCCCTGGTGCTTTTAGAGCAAGAAATTCTGACGAAGCAGGTGATGAATATCCTTCGTTATAATTTACGCGACAACGTCAATTCATATATTATGAAAGAAGACGGCAGTTATGTGAAAAAAGAACAGAATGGAGAGGCGCCTTTTAATATTCATAAAGAGTTCTATGATATTACGAAGGAGATTATTGAGGATGTGAAGTTGTTCTGATTCGTTGAGGCCTTTTTGAACGAGTTTGACTCGAATGGGTTCCAGCAAAGCACTCAGAGAAAATGTTGGCTATTTGGAATTCCGAGAGGTAATGAGCCCATCGGTCTGACCTGGCAATAGTTGTTCTTTTATGGCCTTACAACTTGTTGTGATTTTCGATTTTTCAAGTAGTGCTTTGCGGCCTTTGCGAGAAATTTTCGACCCTCAAAGTGTCTTCGCAAAGTTGACAGGAACCGCGCCGCAATGAATCCTATCAACCCTTCCGTTTCAAACTATTCTTCACCCTTAGGAAAAACGACGACTTCTTTCCCATCCCCTGATCCTCTGTATTGACAAATTCCACTTTCTTAACTTTCTGATTCTTTTCAAACAGATCCAATAGAATTCCATCTTTCAATCCGACTTCAGGCACAAGTATATTTTTTGACTTGGCCCACTCCATCACTTTAATATAGATATCGCTGGCCGGAACAATGACGTCTGCACGATCGGGATTCATCTGCAGTTCATAAATCCGCTCCTGCATCGTATGGCTTTCAATCATTATTTTTATTTCTTTCACCTTTTTCAAAGTCATTGTTTTACCAACTTTGACCTTGGCCAGTTCGAAGATCTTACTGATGTTACCTCCCGTACCGACCGCCGTTACCGGACCATACTCAGGTTTTATATTGTCCCTCACCCATTTCTCCATTGCATTCCATATGACAGGGGAGTCGTGATGTTCAAGCACTCGAACTGACCCGATCTTGAATGAACATGTTTTAATCTTTTTGCCGGCAGTGAAGAGGTTGAGCTCAGTACTTCCGCCCCCCACATCGATATGGAGATAGGTGTCGTTCGCCAGGTAAGAGGAGATGGCTTTATTAATCAAATCTGCTTCCTTCTGTCCATTGATAATATTGATCGTGATGCCTAGCTCTTTTTTGATCTGTTTTACGAGTTCAGGACCGTTTTCTGATTCGCGCATGGCGGAGGTGGCACAGAACATGTAATCGTCGACTTCATACAGCTCGAGCATTAGCTTATACGTCCTCATCAACTTCTTAAACTTCTCAATACTAGCCTTGCTGATGTGGTTGGTTCCAAATACGTCGTGTCCAAGACGAAGCGGGAACCGTATGTATTCAAGTTTCTTAAACATTATCTTATTGTCATGTTCCAGCACACTGGATACTTGAAAGCGAATGGCATTTGAACCGATATCGATGGCTGCTAGCTTCATGACGCAAGTTAGAAGGGTTCAAGCAAAGAGCACAAAGGAATCCGCAAAGCACGCAAAAATTAATCTTGGGATTGCCGGATACCTTGGAGGATGGGCAATGGCTTGCGTTGAAGTTTGAATAAAGGACAAGAACAAACATAGATCGCATATAAAAAGCTTGGCGACCTTTGCGCTCTTTGCGAGAACCAGTCACAAGCAATAGCTATTAAAATGTTGCCTTATCCTTCATTTTTAACAACTTATTGATTTTCTTTGCAGGGCTTATCCAGAAAGACCGAGGGACAGGGCCCGATGAAGTCTTAGCAACCTTGCCAGTAACTTGGTGCTA
>JBBRFP010000101.1:0-6803 GCA_038241465.1 Cytophagales bacterium
CGCTCGGATGAATTAATAAAAAAAATTAAATCGCTTGGATTCGATGCCGTGATCAATATCGGAGGGGACGGCTCTCAACGAATATCCGATGCACTTTTTAAAAAAGGCTTAAACATTATCGGTGTTCCCAAGACGATTGATAATGATTTGGCTGCAACGGATATTACGTTTGGATTTCAAACAGCTGTTCAAGTTGCCACAGATAGTTTGGATAGATTGGTAACGACGGCCGAAAGTCATCATCGTGTGATGATAATGGAAGTCATGGGCCGCGACAGCGGATGGATCGCTTTACATACCGCGATTGCTGGCGGTGCTGAAGTATGCCTTATTCCAGAAATACCGTATGATATCCGTAGGATCGTTAAAAGGATCAATGCCCGTTATCATCTTGGTAAAGGATTTATCAATATTGTCATTGCAGAAGGCGCCAAAGCAAAGAACGGCACGGCCTATTATACGGAAAATGATAAAGGTTCCGAGCATGTGCGTCTGGGTGGTGTCGCGTATCAACTGTCCAGACAATTGAAAGAAGCAGGCTGCAGCGCAGAAATTCGCGAAACGGTTTTGGGGCATGTGCAGCGCGGTGGAAGCCCGCTTGCCTTTGATCGTATATTAGCCTCTCTTTATGGAGTTCATGCTTTTGAGCTTGCCGTTGAAGGAAAGTTTGGAAGAATGGTCTCGTACAAAAACAATAATATTACGTCCGTGACCCTTGAAGAAGCAACAAATTCATGCAGTTTTGTGGAACCCAATTCAAACCTGGTAAAAGCAGCGAAGGGACTTGGAATTTCATTCGGAGATTAATTTCAAAAATGAAAGAATTAAAAAAATGAGACCGTACAAAAAGCTGGAGAATCGAATTCACTAGAGTATTCCAATTTTCAATTTTCCAAATTTTCAAATTATTTATGAAGACTATTAACGACATCAGCTTCTCAGGAAAACGCGCATTGATCCGAGTCGATTTCAATGTTCCATTGGATAAGAGTTTTAATGTTACGGATGATAATCGCATCCGCGCGACGATCCCAACATTAAACAAGATCCTGAAAGATGGAGGAAGCTGCGTTTTGATGTCGCATCTAGGTCGCCCAAAAGACGGCCCCGAAGATAAATTTTCACTTAAGCACACAATCCCAACACTCGAAAAGCTATTGGGACGCACGGTGCAGTTCGCCAATGACTGTATCGGTGAAGAAGCTAAAACAAAAGCATTCGCATTAAAATCAGGAGAAGTGTTGCTGCTTGAGAATCTGCGTTTTTATAAAGAAGAAGAAAAGGGTGACGTCGCGTTCGCAGAAAAATTGTCGACGCTCGGGAATATTTACGTGAATGATGCATTTGGTACCGCTCACCGTGCGCATGCCTCCACTACGATTGTTGCGCAATTCTTTAAAGAAAAGTGTGCGGGGCTTGTAATGGCTTCGGAAGTGGATAATGCAAAGAAAGTGATGGAGAAAGCTGAAAAGCCATTCACAGCCATCATGGGTGGCGCGAAGATTTCAGATAAAATCCTGATCATCGAGCAGTTATTGGATAAGGTCAACCACTTGATCATTGGTGGCGGAATGTCCTACACATTCTTTAAAGCCCTCGGAGGTAATATTGGGAAATCCCTGGTAGAAGAAGATAAACTAGGCCTTGCAAAAGAGTTGATTCAGAAAGCAAAAGCAAAAGGTGTTGAATTGCATTTACCAATCGACTCAATCGCTGCTGATAAATTTGATGCAGCAGCCAATACGCAGATCTGCATGAACACCGCTATCCCTGATGACTGGATGGGACTTGACATTGGACCACAGGCAAGCGCAGTGTTCTCAAAGGTCATCGAAAATTCAAAGACCATTCTTTGGAATGGTCCGATGGGAGTATTTGAAATGAAAAAATTTGAAGCCGGTACAAAATCCATTGCAGAAGCCGTTGTCCTCGCAACTGAAAAAGGGGCCTTCTCACTTATTGGTGGTGGTGATTCTGCAGCGGCAGTTGCCCAATTCGGATTTGCTGATAAAGTGAGCTACGTTTCGACCGGCGGCGGGGCATTGTTGGAATACTTTGAAGGAAAAGTGTTGCCGGGCGTGAAGGCTTTGGAATAATCATTCATTGGCGGGTTCTCAAAAAAACCGCGAAGAACAGCGCAAAGCGCTCGAAGGTTAATGTTATGGATGCGACTCCGCCTGGATAGAGGCAGGTATCGTTCGATTTTTTTGTTAAGAATTATGAATGAGCTGATCCGGCTATTTAAGATCATTGTAGCAATCTTCGGCTTTGTACTGATCTTAATTTCTGTTACACTGCTCCTGCATTACAATCCCTCTGCCTTTGAAAAGTCAATGAGTCAGGTAACAATAATCGAAGCGGTTAAAAAATCCCCCTACTGGCAGGCCCCTGACATAAAAACACTTTCGCTGGATAAAGCCGGTGACCACATTCGCTACGGAAGGGATCTTATCGTACGCACCTCGTATTATCTCGGTCCAAATGGCACCGTTAGCAATATTAGTAACGGGATGAACTGTCAGAATTGTCATCTAAATGCTGGAACAAAACCATTCGGAAATAATTACGGATCCGTTGCCTCACTCTATCCTCAGTTCAGACCACGTTCCGGAAAATTGGAAAGTATTGAGAAGCGTGTCAATGATTGTATTGAACGGAGCCTTAACGGTAAAGCTCTTGATTCTCTTTCAATCGAGATGCAGGCAATGGTTGCCTATATAAAGTGGTTAGGAAAAGACGTGCCAAAAGGGGAAATCGCACCGGGCTCCGGCCTTGCTGAAATAAGATGGCTTGATCGCCCTGCTGATTCTACGTCCGGAAGAAAGCTATATATTCAAAAGTGCGTGATCTGTCATGGACTTAAGGGAGAAGGACAAAAAATCTCAGCACAAGGATTTTATGTTTATCCACCGCTGTGGGGTGAGAACAGTTTTAATACCGGTGCGGGTCTATTTCGAATTTCCAACTTCAGCAGGTATATCCTTGTCAATATGCCGTATGGATCATCGAATGCCAGTCCTATCTTAACGGACGAAGAAGCATGGGACATTGCGGCCTATGTATTGAGTCTGCCAAGGCCGGTCGGCAACTTTAAAAAGGACTGGCCGAAAATAGAATTGAAGCCGGCGGATCATCCATTTGGGCCTTATGCCGATAAATTCACTGAGAGACAACATAAATTTGGTCCTTTTAAGGAAATGGGGATATCCTCGAAATGAAATTCTCCACTTCGATATTCGGTGTTTTTCGTTCGACAATCCTACAATCAAGCTGCTCATCAGCTATATTTGTCAGCCGTTCGTTCTATTGCCTATCATTCAAATAAAATAATAATCATGAAATTCCTGATTGTATTCTTGATAACACTATCATTCACTGCTTCAGCCCAGGTTGTCGACAACAAAGTGCACAAGCTCGTCATGCAATTCACGGTAGGCGACTCCACCGAACAGGCGTCCGTTGTTGCCCAGGCTGCGAACATTCGCGCGTCATGGCCAAAAGCACAAATAGAAATTGTGTGTCATAGCAGTGGTTTGGACTTACTCATTAGCAATAAGACAAAAGTCTCCAAACAAGTCGCTGAACTCGCTTCACAAGGTGTAGTGTTTGCAGCATGTAATAACACTATGAAACGAAGAAAATTAACCAAGGAAGATTTATTACCTACAGCAGTGGTCGTTCCCTCTGCAATGATAGAGCTCGTTTCAAAGCAGGAAGAAGGATGGGCATATGTAAAAGGCGCTCACTAACGAGATAAAATATAAAAGATAAAATATAAAAAATAAAAGGCGAGAGGCCATCCAGTTACCTGTGTGGATCTGGTCATCTCTCTTCAACAAGTTTTGAGCTTTATGCTTTCAACTTTCGCCCTTCAACCTTTTCTCAACACCCAGTACTCGTCATACTTTATACTTCCCTGATCCACCATCTCCCTCACCACTTCGATAAATAAGTGACGGTCTCGCGGGCCCACGGCAATCTCCAGCTCATCAACCGTCATAGGCTTTTGAGTAACAAGCTCGAGAACGCGATCTTCATAATCTTTGAAAGAGGCGTGGTTATCTTTTTTCTTTTTCTCAATACAGACATCACACATCCCACATTCTTCGTAGGAAATTTCATCAAAATACTCCAGTACAACCTGCATACGGCACCGAACTGTTTGTTGTGCGAAGTGAATCATTGCTTCCATTTTCTTAAGCGCAAGATCTCTCCTTTCATGCAAGCGTGCATGATTCAATGATAAACGATCAGCATCCTGGCGTGGCGTCAAGAATGTAATCTGCGGCCTGTCGGTGGCTGGTTCGTAAGTCAGAACCTGAAGTTTCAGAAGCTGATCTAATAATACCTGAACATCTCCACCGTTTATCTTTATGCTCTTTGCAATCGTCGTCTCTGAAATCTGAACGAAATCCGAAAATAATTCTGCGCCGTACAACCGGAGCATTGACTTGATCAGTGGATCATATTTTGCGTTGGCCACCTGAAACTCATACAAATGAGTCTTGTCCATGTGCACATGAACTTTTGATGACCGGTAAAAGCTTTCGCTTAACTGAATAAGCCCTTCTTCTTCAAGTTTCTTCAATGCCGAAAAGGCTGCAGCACTTTTAAAACCAAATCGCTTACTAAATTCTTCAAGGTCAAAGTGATAACTCTCTCCTTCACTGCTTCCCATAGCCAGTTGCAGGTAGTTTGCAAGACCTTGATATATCTTCTTCAGATAATCCACACCAGGATGCGATTGTTGAACTTTATTCCGCAAGCTCGTTATGTCAACTTCATGAAACACGAGTGCAGCATACGATCGCTTTCCATCCCGACCTGCCCTCCCAGCTTCCTGATAATATGATTCCAGGTTTTCAGGAAGGTCCATGTGAATGACAACACGTACATCTGGTTTATCGATTCCCATTCCAAAAGCGTTGGTCGAAACCATCACTCGCGTCTTGTTGCCGATCCACTCCTCCTGACGAGCCATCCGGTCGGCGTGCGTCAGCCCTGCATGATAGAACGTAGCCTTAATCTGTTGCCGCTCCAGCCAGCGACTGAGATCAACCGTTGCTTTGCGGGAACGAACGTAAATAATGGCAGTACCTGGAACATTTCGCAAGATCTCAAGTAGTTTTTTTTCTTTGCTCTCTGTATTCCTGACAACAAACGAAATGTTTTCGCGTGCAAAGCTCTTCTTAAAGATCATTGGATCCCGAAGGCCTGCCTTATCAACGATATCGTCCTGAACGATCTTTGTAGCCGTGGCCGTTAGGGCGAGAAATCTTACATCAGGTTTTATTTCACGAAGCTTTGCAATCTCAAGATAGGGTGGGCGAAAATCGTATCCCCATTGGGAAATGCAATGGGCCTCGTCGATCGCCACAAGTGAGACGTTCATCTTCTTAAATCGTTCGAGGAAAATTTCGGTCTTAAGACGTTCAGGTGAGAGATACAGAAATTTTACTTTTCCGTAAACGCAATTATCGAGAGCGATATCAATTTCACGGCGACTCATTCCACTAAAAACGGAAAGTGCCTCAATACCTCTTGACTTCAGTTGTTGTACCTGGTCCTGCATCAAAGCAATCAGCGGACTCACCACGATGGCAATTCCATCAAGGGCAATTCCTGGTACCTGAAAACAAATTGATTTGCCTCCGCCAGTTGGTAACAACGCCAACACATCTTTGCCCTCCATGACAGCACGAATGATCTCCCGTTGAGGAATTCTGAAATGATCGTGTCCCCAGTATTGTTTTAGGATGGATTCAGGTGAAAGCAAAGCGATGAGATCAAAACAGTGACATAGCTATTACCATTTCAGCGGCTGCTTATTGAGAAATGCCTCAATTCCCTTCGTACAATCTTCTGTGGCACGGGCGTGAGCATTTTGCTGAGCGGCAAAGTCAAGGGCCTCCTCCAGTTTCATGTGTTGAACCTCGGAGATCATTTTCTTTGTCAAGGCCAACGACTGCGCTGAACTTGTCTCAATTAATTGTTTTGCCAGTTCTTCGACACTTTCAGCAAGCGACGAGCTTTCAACTACTTTATTTACTATTCCCATCGACTTTGCCTCATCCGCACTGAATAAATTTCCTGTTAGTAATAACTCTTTAGCTTTGGCCTCTCCAATTTTTCGCAACAGAAATACCATTACAATGGCTGGTATAAATCCGATCTTCACTTCGGTGTATCCAAATTTTGCCTCCGGTACTGAATAAACGAAATCACAGACCGTTGCAAGTCCACATCCACCTGCTAATGCTGAACCCTGAACCTGCGCAATGACAACTTTCTTTAATTTATATATCTGAAGAAATAGTTCTTTTAAATGTCTGGAATCAGCGAGATTCTCTTCATAGGAAAACTTCTGCAAATTCTGGAGATAAGCTAAATCTGCCCCTGCGCAGAACGACTCACCATTGGCACGCAGGACAATGATTTTTATCGCATCGTCTGATTCCGCTTTCGCGAAAGCAAGCTTAAGCTCCGTGACCAGCACAGGACTCAACGCATTCCGCTTCTCAGGACGATTGAGGGTAATGTATCCAATGCGGTCTTTAGAGGATGTTTCGACTAATGCCATAAGAAGATAAAGATACAGAAATGCATCCAACGGCCCCAAACAAACCATCGCCACGCTTTAAAACACATAGTGATATAGAAATACAAAGATCACATTGATCTTCAACTAATGCCATTGAATGATGCCTACTTTTATCATTATAAAGCTACTCTTCGGCACACCCTCAGAGATGAGAGAAACTACAGCTCCACCTCGAAAGCTCCTTTCTTTAAAACCGAATATA
>JBBRFP010000102.1:0-6788 GCA_038241465.1 Cytophagales bacterium
GTCATTTGTTACCCCTATTTTCCAAATCACGTTTAGTGTCATGCGGCAAATATGCAGAATATATAATTTTGAATTGCGGTGTGCCGTTGCACTTTTTCCCGATCATTTTCCCCCTCACCCCAAAATCTCTCTTTTCACCCCCGGTTTGTTCAAAATTTTGCAACTCTGCACCCATTTTTTCAGTTTGTGGACGAATGGAACAACCCAATACAGTAGGAATTGAAGGAATATCATCCCTTTTCAGAAGGGTAGCAGAGAGTATTTCTGTGTCCCTGAAAGCACCTTTTCCTTTTTATCTGAATGATAATCGTAAGAACCTGATCCTTGTTTTCGTGATCAGCATATTCGTCACGGGCTTTCTCTACCTATTTAAAACTCAAACAGACACACAATTTTCAGAAGGACTTGAGTGGCTTCATGGACTGATAACGTTCGCGTGCCTTTTGATCAACATCGTCCTGCTTCCAAGACTTTTTCCAGCTGCCATGGATCCTGTTTCATGGACGTACAGAAAATATATTTTACTCAACGTACTTCATTTGGCTATGATCTGGGTGGCGTGTACGCTAATTGAAAAGCCATTGTTCTGTCCTTTCCTGTCATGGAGCGAAACTGCATCTCATGTAGGGACGCAGGTTGCCTTAAAGGGAATTATTCCAATAGCGCTGACGACGTTATTCCTAAAGGCTCATCTACTTCAGCAGAATTTACAAGAGGCGATTGGGACCAATCAAGAGCTTAAAAAAATTCAGACACTCAAGAAAAATGCGCCAAAGGCTGACAATGAGATAACCGTTTATTCAGACACAAGTGAAAGTGTATCTTTTAATCTGCCTGACCTTTTATATGTAGAAGCAGACGATAATTACTCGACAGTAACTTGGAGAGAAGGCGAGGGTATTAGGAAAAAGCTTTTGCGTGTGAATCTCAAAAATATTGAGTCGCAGCTCAATAATTCATTTGCACTTCGCTGTCACAGATCTTATATCGTAAATGTCAATGCAATCAGCGCCATCAGTGGAAATACCAATGGCTATAAGCTGAAAATCAACGGGATTGATTTCTCCATTCCGGTTTCCCGACCAAAAGGAAAGGAAGTAATGGAAAAGATAAGCCAACTGAGAAACATGATGGAACTCAGCTGACCATCCGCCCCATCAACACGCTTTTTGCCCCAGAAACAGTCCATTTACCTCAAATAATTTGTGCTTCGCCCCAAAGGGTGCCTCGCGTGCAACCGGCATTACTGGTTCGTCCGTTCTTTCGCAAGAAATAAACAACACAAATTATGAAAACAGCATTTGTACTTCCCTTTCTTTTTGTATCCGTAATAGCAATGGCCCAAAACGTAGACTTACCGGCAAAGGAATTTGCCATTAACCTGTCTGAGAATAGTATTTCCATTAAGCCAGGAGAAACCCACCAGGTGACGGTAACGCTTTTGAAATCTAAATCCTATTCGAAAGACAAGGCGACCATGGGAATTTCTAATGCGTTACCCCAAGGGATTACCGTTCAGTATGATCTGGCAGAAGGAAAGTTTGACTCAGCCATTGCAACAATCACGGTTGGACCAACTGCAAGTATTGGCACGTATCAATTGATTCTTAGTGGAACGATGAACTACAAGACGAAAGGTTCAATTCTGAAAGTGTCTGTTGGAAACGACAACGTAGCCTCTAAATAGTGAGTATAACAGAGCATTAGGAGTTCAGGGCTCACCGCCAAACACCTAATGCTTATTTTTTTCTCTGCGATAACAGTCACATTTTTTCACCCTTCGACTAACAGGCCTAGGTCTCGCTTTCAGTAAAAAAATCGTGTTCTGCGGAGGTATGTTATAAATCCGGTTCGTAACATGTAATTTTCAACAATGAAAAAACTCAAGCTTGACGAATTAGGCCGGATCTCGGTTGATGAATTCAAGGACGCAGAAAAATTGCCCGTTTGCCTTTTGCTGGACAATATACGGAGCCTTCACAATGTTGGATCGGCATTCCGAACAGCTGATGCCTTTCGACTGGAAAAAATTATTCTTACAGGAATAACGGGCACCCCGCCACACCGGGAAATCCATAAAACTGCTTTGGGGGCGACTGACTCAGTAGCTTGGGAATATGTAGAAAGCACAACCGCTGCCATTGAGGCCTTAAAGAAAAGCGGTTATATCATTGTAGCGGTCGAGCAGACTACAGAAAGTACGCAACTGAACGATTTTTATCCAGAGGTAGGGAAGTCTTATTGCTTCGTATTTGGCAATGAAGTAAATGGCGTGAGCGACGACGTGATGCAGTATGCAAATCTCGCACTTGAAATACCTCAATCAGGCACAAAGCACTCATTGAATATTTCAGTTTGCCTTGGCATCGTAGTGTGGGAGGTCTTTAAGAAACTTAAAATTCGTGACTAATAATCGGGTGTTTAGGAATTGATACCTTTGTGCAGTCAATGTTCCAATCGCTATGAATAAACTGCTAATTATCCTATTTCTTGCGAGTGCCACGGTAATCGAGGGTTTCGCTCAGGATAAGGTTCCTGAAAATTGTGAGCTCGCCGCTGTTGTGGTCGCTGATGGCGTGGCCGATGAGTGGCCACTAGCCTGGGTAGACGACGACGATAAAAAATTCAGCTACACAATTTGTAGCGATAACAATAATCTCTACATCCGAATGCGAACCAATGATGAATTGGTTAGACAAAAGATCGCCTGGTTTGGTCTTACGGTTTGGTTGGATCCAAACGGAAAGAAGAAGAGAAAATTGGGACTACATTTTCCATCAGGTGTTGAATCAAAGGAACGATTGGATAAGCTCCGTGCTACCGAGGATTCGAGAAAGGATATGAATGCAAATCAGCGCGATCAATTTAAAAAGGATATAAACAAATCGATGATCTCGGATCTGGAAGTGCTGGAGCTCATAGGCCTTGCCGATAAGCCTCTTACAAGTACGCGCTCAGGAATAACAAATGGAATCAAGGTAGCCATAGCTGCTCAGGAAGATGGATCATACGTTTATGAATCAGTTATTCCGTTTAAATCCTTCCGGCTTTCAAAAGCGTCTATCGACGAAATGCTGATAGGTTTTGAAACAGGAAAATATGTTCCGCCACCAGTAAAAAACTCAAACCCTAGCTCAGGCATGGGTAGTGGAATGGGAATGGGAGGTGGAGGTATGGGTGGTGGCATGCAAGGCGGTGGCTATCGTGGTGGTGTCTCCTCTCCTTACATGGCTTCAACAAACATATGGGTCTCCGTTAAATTTAAATAGTTATTTCTTTGCGCCAGTCTGCCGACCGATATAATCAACGTGGAGTTTCGGCTTCTAAAGAGGATGTGCATCAGGCCATCCAAAATCTAGACAAAGGACTTTTTCCCAAAGCCTTTTGTAAGATAGTCCCGGACCTACTTGCAGGTGATGAAGCTTATTGTACCATCGTGCACGCCGATGGCGCTGGCACGAAATCTTCTCTCGCCTATGTTTACTGGAAGGAAACAGGAGATTTATCGGTTTGGAAGGGTATCGCACAAGATGCCATTATTATGAATATTGATGATCTGTTATGCGTGGGTGCAACGGGCCCAGTGTTTCTATCATCAACCATTGGAAGAAATAAAAATAGAATTCCAGGCGAGGTGATATCGGCCATAATTCAGGGCACAGAAGATATTCTGAAGATGCTTCGCTCACACGGAATGGAAATTTATAGTACTGGTGGAGAGACGGCTGACGTGGGTGACTTGGTAAGAACAATTATTGTTGACAGTACAGTAACAAGCCGCATGAAACGGACGGATGTTATTGACAATGCTAAAATTCAGGCGGGAAATGTAGTGGTAGGATTATCATCGTCTGGTCAAGCTACTTACGAACAGTATTATAATGGAGGAATGGGTAGTAACGGATTGACCTCAGCACGTCATGATGTATTCGAAAAGGAGTATGCGGTTAAATATCCGGAATCATTCAATTCAGAGGTACCGGAAGATCTGGTGTATAGCGGCAAATATAAGGTGACAGATACAATTCCATCTGTGCCGATCAATATTGGCAAGCTGGTACTTTCACCAACGAGAACATATGCGCCAATTATGATCGAAGTGTTAAATGAGCTCAGATCAAATATTAACGGGATAGTGCATTGCAGTGGTGGGGCACAAACCAAAGTACTTCACTTCATAGATAATCTTCACGTAATCAAGGATAATCTGTTTGAGGTACCTCCTCTGTTCAACCTTATTTATGAGCAAAGTGCCACGTCATGGCAGGAGATGTACAGGGTGTTTAATATGGGACACCGGATGGAAATCTATTTGCCGGAGGAATTTGCCAATCGAATAATTGAGATTTCAAATAAGTTTGGTGTTGAGGCCAAAATTATAGGAAGGGTAGAGACATCAACCAAAAAACAAGTAACTCTCCGAAGTGCTTTCGGAGAGTTTGTCTATCACTAGAATAATTTTTCTGCAGGAGGAGTAAGACCTTTTAACCTCAGGTAAACAGTGGCTTGGCCGCGATGATGGGTTTGATGTTCAAATGCTTTTGCGATACCCATCGCCCTGCTGTATTCCTGACCATTGAAGAACTTAACCTTTTCTTCTAGTTTCTGATCATCCATTGATTTAACAATGCCGATGACGAAATCATATCCTTCCATCACCACTTTCGTAAGGGCTTCTTTTGTTTTGTATTGATCCATCTTTTCAATGTTTTGCTTGAATAGTGGCTCCTTTCCTGCAGAGAGCGCTACGATACCCTGATTTCCCATGGTTAGATGGAGCATTTGTTCTGCAAAGCTTCTCATTTCTGGCGTTGGTTTGAAGTTGATGCCTTCTTCTGAAACTGCGTCAAGGTATTCCTTCGTATAAGCCTTTGCGCGCTCCCAGTCGGCAACGATTTGATCAACTCTCGCAGAGGGAACGGGAGCGGCGTCTTTACTATTAGATGAAAATGTAAAGCACGAGATGAAAAGAAGTAGAACGGTCGTTTTCATAAGTAGCGGGTTAAGTGTTGCATAAAGATGGGAATCTGATCGGTTAAAATCCATCACTCGGGTTGGGCTAGTGTATTTTTTAACCGGCCATCAAACCCTTCATTTTAAAGCCATGGAATTATCTAAATTTCATTTTCTAAATACGAAAGCAATGAAAAGACTTACCCTCACGCTTCTATTAGTGAACTGTTTCCTTTTGATGTTAGGTCAAAAGAAATCGGCTTCCATAGTCCCCATTCAGAAAAAGGTACTCTCACATTCGGTGTACGATTCCTGGAAGGAGATTACGGTCAAAGCGATTACTCCTGATGGGAACTTTGCGGCGTACACCGTTAATCCGCAAGATGGGGATGGTAAGGTGATCTTTTACAATATAAAAACAGGGACGTCAGATTCAATACGTCGCGCTGAAAACATCGCTCTTACGTTTGACAGCCGTTATGCTGTGTTAAAAATTAAGCCTCAGCAAAAGATTGTAAAAGAACTTCGTCGACAAAAAAAGAAAAAAGAAGATCTACCCAAGGACTCATTGTGCATTTACTCTTTTGTTACAGGAAAGACAGAGAGGATCCCTGACGTGAAATCATATAAAGTGCCTGAAAAATCGGGAGGTTGGTTAGCCTATCAGCTCGAGGCAAAAAAAGAAGTGAAGCCCAAGTCCGACGATAAGACCAACCCAGAGGCGAAGAAGCCAAAAAAGAAAAAAATTAACTCGGATGAAAATGGTTATACAGTGGTTTTACAAAATCTGAGCGAAGACAAGAAAATGCTCTTCGGGTTTGTAAAGGAATACTCATTCGCAAAGTATGGACAGGGGTTACTTTTTACATCTGGAGGTGACAGCACTCTGAAAGCAGGTGTTTATTGGTATGATCTTTCACAGCAGAAACTTCAGGCCCTATATGAAGGAAAAAGTAAGTTCAAATTCAAAGGTCTCGCCATCAGTGAAGATGGGGCGCAAGTTTCATTTCTAGTTGACACAGATACCACTAAGGCACTTGTAAGACATTTTCAACTATATCACTGGAAGAAGGGAGCGCCCGCTGCTACGATTTTAGACATCGAGCATTCCATGGCCATTCCCCAAAACTGGTTAATAAGTGAAAACTATGTTCCTAACTTCTCAAAGGATGGACGAAAATTATTTTTTGGATCGGCACCGGTACTCGTTATGCAGGATACTACGCTTTTAACGGAAGAAATTGTCAGCGTTGAGATTTGGGGAGGTGACGATGCCTACATCTATCCTCAGCAAAACAAACAGATTGAAAATGAAAAGAGGCGATCCTACGTAGCATCGCTTGATCTTGTTGAAAAGAAAATTATCCAATTAGCGAGTAAGGAGATACCGTCGATCGAATTTGGCGATGAAGGAAATGCACCTGTTGCTTTGGGCGAAACAAATGTTCCTTACCGCAAAATGACCACCTGGGATCCATCAGCTTATAGTGATTTCTATTTATTCGATTTGCAGAATCAGCAGCGCAAAACTATTGCAACGAGGGTAAAAGGAAATGCGAATCTTTCTCCAAAAGCAAAGTATGTTTATTGGTTCAGCGCTCCGGATACAACCTTATTTATTTATTCTGTGGGCACGGAGAAAACGGTGAGGCTAAATGAGAACAGGGCAATAAAGTTAGCGGATGAAGAAAATGACTCCCCTGATTACCCGAATCCCTATGGAATTGCTGGCTGGACAGCGGATGATCAACTGTTGATCGCTTACGATAGATATGACCTTTGGGCATTTGACCCACAAGCTCTAAAGTCACCTGTTAATCTTACGAAGACGGGCA